>BQJH01000109.1 GCA_021604605.1 Hyphococcus sp. | reverse complement strand
CTTCCTTCGGCGCCCCGCCGCGCCTTTACTTTTCCAGGGCGATTATGGCGGTTAATCAGCAGAAGGAAAACGATTCTGCGTTATTTTTGAGATTTTTAGAGGGTAAACACCCGAGATGCTTTTGATGCGCTGCGAAATTGGCTACTTATGGTCCGGCTCATTGTCCCCGTAGCTCAGCAGGATAGAGCACCAGATTCCTAATCTGGGGGCCACAGGTTCGAATCCTGTCGGGGACGCCAACTTTCGATCTGCCTTTACTGTTTCATTGTGCAAAACGCTCATTTTACCAAGGAAGTCAGGCCCTTTGCACTACTGGAAATTCTCCAGTGCTTCATCCGCCGCTTTTTTGAGCACATTGCGAGGGGATTTCCTTTGTCCGGCTACCCTAATCAGGGCCTTCCATTTTGGATTGCCTGTTGCACCCAACGCCTTCAAGGCGGCTGCCTGCACGAGATAACTTTGATCTTGCTTGTACAGATTCTTAAAAAGAGTGACCGAGGCTTTATCGTTTGATCCGCTTAACGCTGTCACTGCTGCAGCCCGTACGCGGCTATGTTTGTCCGTTTGCGCAATGTCCATGTATAGCGCGGGCGGATATACCCCCTCGCTTGCTCTCAAGGCTTCTATGGCTGCCTTACGCACTGCCCAAAATTGATCGTCTTTTGCAGTTTTTGCTAGCACTGCGCCGATCATTGGCGAGCTAGATTTGCCAGCCAATTCAGCCGCGGCCCAAGCCCGCCCAATGCTGTTATCGTGTTCCAGTTGAAAAACCAGTTCTTCAGTCTCTTTTTCGAATGTCCATTCTTTTAACAGAACATCGCCAACATCAAAACGTACTAATAGAGGTTTCTTTTCGGTCGACAGTACAAATGTCTGGCGCTTTTCGCCAATCCACAATTCATGAATTTCAACACCAGCGTCTGTTGTGATCCCAATTTTCACAGGAACCTTGAATATCGGCGTCTTCAGATGCGTATCCTGTGTCTGAGCAATAGTCAGGGCAATCCGCTCTGATGCTTCATCCCAGTCATAAGAAACATCAAAAACGGGATGCCCGGGACTGAAGAGCCATTGGTCAAAAAACCAACGAAGATCTTGCTCAGCCACTTCTTCTGCTATGGTGATGAAATCTTCCGTCACGGCGGACTTAAAAGCGTAACGCGTCAAAAATGCTTTCAAAATTTTATGAAACTTTTCTTCGCCCACTATGCCTTCAAGCATGTTGACGACAGTTGCACCCTTTTCGTATCCATGCCTGTCAAAATTATCACCAGCAAATTCCCACCGATCAAAAACAATCGGTCGTTGATATTTTTCCCGCGCTTCTTTTAAGTAGGCATTCTTCTTGCCGAGCAGGTTAACAGCACCCTCGTCATCACCAAGCGCATGCTTTGAATACCTATATTCACTGTAAGTCGCAAAACTTTCGGCTAACCAGTTATGCGTCCAATCTCGATAGGTAATTAAGTCGCCCCACCATTGATGGGCGCCTTCATGCGCCACCAACCACGCGCTCGGAAAATCATCATATGAATGCGGCTCACGGATGATGTTATCGCCAACAACAGTGGCGGATGTGCTCTCTGCACCACCCGTAATGCCGGGAATAGTAATCTGGTCGTATTTTACCCATGGATATTCAACACCATAAAACTCTTCAAAAAACTGAAGCGAACTGGATGTCTCAGCAAATGCAATTGGGGCGATCTCAACGGCATCGGGGTAGACCCAATAACTGGTGGGCAAATCGCCATACGAGTCTTTCACTTCCACGTAAGGGCCAGCAGCCATAACAAATACATAAGTAGGGTGGTTTTTTTCCTGTTTCCAATGGGTTGTTTTTGTTGCACCATCGGCGTTTTCTGTCACAGAAACCAACCGCCCGTTTGAAATGACGTTATAATGCAACGGCGCCGTAACAATTGTTTCCTGTGTCGCCCGATCACTGGGGTGGTCATAAGACGGAAACCAGTGCCGCGCACCTTCAGGCCAAGACAGTGTGTTAATCAGTTGCGGATTATCTTCAGTGGCCGCCTTGAAATCGAGCCCAAGATCATAAGAGGCGCTTAAACCAAAAGCGGCGCCATCAACGTCAACATTGACCGCCCGATAAGCGATCTTGATATCAATAATATCGCCTACATCGCGCGGCGTATTGAGTGTAATATTTAGCTTGCCGCCTGAATGCTGGAATGGGAGGGGTGCCCCAGATTTGGTCTTAACCGACTCTACGACAAAAGTTTCAGCATCCAGAATAACTTCATCAAACTCATCACGCAAAGCTCGCAATGTTACTATCGTTTCGCCCTCAAACGATTTAGTGGTTTCTTCCAGTTGAAGCTTAATTTGGTAATGCAGAACATCAAAATCATGCGTCCGTTCCGCTTGCACAGGGCGCTCATAAACATTGATTTTCTGCGCCACTGCATTCGCGCCAAACGCCAGCATAATGCCAACAACAACCGCCAATGGACGATAACATTTGGCCATTTATACCCCCTGATTATAATCGGAATGCAAAAAAATTTGACGCCAATAGACTATGCTACTCTCGCACTAATACCATCTAAACTAATAACGACATTAATCACGATTACTTTGGCTTCTCAAAACGAAGAAAATAGTTTTCGGTCAGGCCTTCAATGTCAGGTGCTCTGACATAATCAAAACCGATATATTCAATTTCTGAAACCACACTCGCTTTGCCAAAACGCACATGTGATTTATAGTCTGGACGCGCTTCGCCGGGTATGACATCAAACTCTACGAGGATCAGCACGCCTCCAGGTTTCAAGGCGTCATAAACAGATCGCATCACCGCTTCACGCTCGGTAAAGTAATGATAAGTGTCGGCAATAAAAACAAAATCAAGAGACTCATCGGGAAGAGTAATGTGATCTTCTCGGCCAAGCACAGCTGTAACATTACCAAGTCGTAAATCCGACGCCCGCTGATTAATTAAATCAAGGAAGAGTGGTTCAATATCTTCTGCAAAGACACGGCCCTTGGCACCAACGGCTTCTGCGAATAGCAAGCTGTAGAGCCCTGTTCCCGCGCCGATATCAGCAATCCAATCCCCTTCTTTGACCCCCACGGCAGCGACTACTTTTTCCCTGGCGCTGTAAAGCTCACGGCTTCCCACTTCCAGTCTTTCCAACCAAACCTCAAGATTGACGCCATCTTCTGACAGGGCGCCCGTTCCCTTTACGGCTTCTACAGGCTCGCTCGAGGATTTTTCCCCTCCGCATGCCGTCAAAGCAGCGCCAATCGCTGCGATCAAGATTAATCTATGCATCATATTCGCCCGGTCACTCTCACTTGGCAGCCTGTCGACACCGCCCACGCCCTATTGGGGTTTTATTTATCTCGTTTGGGTCGACCTGACTAGAGAGTCGCGGCAATCCGTCTGCCTAAGTCAATTTTCCAGCGTTTGGGAAACAATCCTTGGCATTGGCGAGCTAAGGTTTCCGGGCCATCAATCGCTCAAGGAAAATCGCCCCTGAAACACTGTAAATAAATACAGCAAGCATCATTGCACCGGCAAGGCTTTCCAGATGACTTCCTATATTAAAAAGAACGGCCTCATCATAAAATCCAGTAATTTTTGCCAGGTTCCCTGCCCGGTATAGAAGGACATAACCAAGGCATAAGAACGCCAAGGCAATATTTTTTGGGTGAATGAAAAACAACACAATCAGAGGTACAGAAATAATCAGATCATAACTATGAAGCGGCGCTACCGTAATGGCCATCAAGATAATGGCGCTCATTACATAGATATAAAATTCAGGCGTCCCACGTGGCGTCTTTTGGGATCGATGCAGGAACAGCACAATACCTGCAGCGGCGATCCCTCCGGCGAACACCAAAGGAATTGTCGGCAGTTTTAGTGACAATAGCTCGAAGACAAGATGCCCTAGCCCTGTGCTGTTAACCGGCGAGTTCACTTCAAGTGCAGAGTAAGTGGTTAATTGCTCTAAAAAGCCAAAAACGGTCGGGCCTATACCAGCGATAAACAATGCAGGTACACACAACACGCCAGTGATCGTTCCAGCAATCAAAACGTTCCGTCGATGTTGCGGCAGAACAAATAATGCAAAAAATGCAATAATACCGATATGCGGCTTGAACATAAGCAACACAAGACCCAAAATTTCAAATGCTGGCCGTTTTAAACTAAGTCCATAGGTTAAACAGCATACCCCGAAGAAAATCAGAATCGACGTTTGCCCCATCGCCAAGGTCATCGGCGTTGCTTGAAATGTTACCGCAAAGAAAAAAATAAGAGCACCTGCCCAAAGTGGCGTCTTTGGTCTCGCCAATTTTAATGCCCGAAAAAGCAGGAACGATCCGACGATAATGAATGTGGCGTTTAGCGTGCGCCATAACCATGTGGCTTCAGCAAAATCAAACAATGCTAAAAATGCACTGATAGCCCACCAGTTCGGCGGGTATAACCACGAATTAAGCGCATTGGTGTTGGTGAATACTTTGGCGCCTTCCTGGCTGAACGCCTCTGAATAAGGGTTTATGCCCGCATTCCAAAGCTCGCCTGCAAACCAGAGATATTTAAAATCAACTTCCGGGTCAGCGCTGAAGATACTTTTCTGCGCCAAGTAAAATAAAGCAACTCCTATCAAGGCAAAGGCGCCGCCCATCGAAAAATATCGCATCGGCATTTTCATTTTGACGCTAGCCTTTTCATACCCTGCCCGTAAGCAAGGATTGCTGGAGCCGCTAAGGCCAAAACAATCATCAGCTCCCCAATTGTTCCCATGGATGCCGTGATAGTCGAGCAAGGAGCAATATTAAGGCAACCCTTGTCGCCGGGCTTTGCAAAAAGTTCCGCCACATTAATGTACCGGTACATAATCAAAAACGCAGCAGCGATGACGATTGCTTCATAGCGTCGAAAATAAGGGGTAAAAAACAAAATTGGCAACAAAAACAATAAATCATAACTGTGCAACGGGAGCACAAAAGCAATGACAGCCAAGACAAGACTGAACTCTCTCATCATTGTTTGAGGCGTTTTATCGGCGGCTTTGTTATTATTTTCCGGAAACCACCGCCATGATGCAAACAAAGTGAGCAAGGCAATCACTGCGTAATATCCAAACCCGACTTTATCGATATTGAACAGCCAAAAAATCAACGATTGCAGTCCGAACGTGATTCCCGGAACATTAGCGGCTGAACCGCTATAGGCTGACAAATTAGTCAAAAGTCCTGTGATAGTTCCGCTAAACCCACCTACAATAAATGCAGGCAATGCAAACAGAACGCTGATGACTCCGGCAATAACAACGGATCTAAAATATTGTGGGCGCACCACCAAAAATAAACTAACGAGCCCACCAACATGTGGCTTAAGCATCAACAATATGACAGCCGCAACAATGAACGCTTGTCGCTTGGCAAGAACACCATAGCTTAAAAGGCAGGCGCCAAAATATATCAGCACGCCAGTCTGACCAACATTCAAGGAATAGGCTGTTGACTGCATCGTTGCGGCAAACCCGATGAAAAACGCAACCCATATGGCAGGGGCCCTGATGTCTTGCGCTGACAAACTTTGCCTTAAAAAATATGCTCCACCCAAAATCATCGCAGCGCTCATAGCGCGCCATATGCCGATGGCAGCCTGATGCTCAAACAATGCAAGAAACGTTGACACCGGCCACCAATTTGGCGGGTATGCCCAGACATAGAGTTGGTTTTCTGTGGGAAAGAAAACGGCGCCTAAATCTGAAAAGGCAGATGTGTATGGGCTCTCTCCCTTCGCCCAGACCTCGCCTGCCACCCAGAAATATTTAAAATCCAAGGAAAAGGGGTCATCGAAAAATGCTTTTTGCCCTAAATACACAAGACCAAGCGCGCAAAAACCGTAGGCGCCTATTTTTATGATCCACATTGCTACAGGAGAGGTCTTTATTCTGCCCAGAATAGAACTCATGCAAAGCCCCTGAATTCATCACGCATCAGGGCAGAACGGCCCTTAACCGAATGTGATTTCTTTCCAGCGATTCAAATAAAGAAAGGTTAACGATATATCACCGCCCTTTGCGCGACGCCCATAAAAAACGCCCGACAAAACCGGACGCTATATATTCTTCAGTCACAATACAGCTTTCAAAGCTAATACTGACCCTTAAGCTGGCGTTTAAGCTCAGCCTATAGAGGCTTTTCTTGAGAGAGCCGGTTTAGTTTTCCTGTTTCCCGAAGCGCCCGAAACTCTCTCGGAGTCATTCCAACTTCCTGTTTAAATGCTCTATTGAAGGGGCCGATCGAATTAAACCCACAGTCAAATGCAATTGATAATATCGGCTGATCTTTTGCATGTGGATCCAACAACGCTTCTTTTGCACGCTCAATTCTGAAAATATTAATCAGGCGATTAAAGTTTGGATATTGCAACACACCAGTTATGCATTGCGTAACTTTGTAATCATGCTCGCCTATCATCTTTGAGAAGTCGGCAACTTTCAAATTTGGCGTCGCATATATTTTTTCGTCTTTCATCGCTGTAAGAATGCGGCGCGCGAGCGCATCATTATTGGCTGATGTTGAAGTAAGAACTTTAACACCTGACGGCGCCGCCCCGTTTGGCAAAGGGTTACGTTCACGAAAGGATACAGCCATTCGACCCGCAACAACGCCGGCTAACCCGCACGCTACAATCACAGCATCGCGCCAATACGCAACAAAGGTCCCATCAATGGCGTTGCTTGCCCACAACATAGAAACCACAATGAGTACGCCATAAACAAAGATAAAGGTTTGTCGAAAACGACGCTCCTTTTGCGCCATGCGGTCACTATACCCAGACAGCGCCTCAATAAAGACGAGAAAGAGCGCAGAAATACAAACCAGTGACGCCGCGTTCCCCAAAATACGGCTAACTTCGCCTGACCATCCCCCAATATTCAAAACCCTTGAAATTTCCCAAAAGGATTCCACAGCCACGATTCCAGCAACAGCCATAAAGGGCCAAAGCTCTACGGATTTCGTCGGGCGAAACAAAGATCGAGAAAAAAGCCACGCCCAAGCACAACCACCTGAACCGCAAACCGTCAGCGCATAGGATAAAGGGCCAGATAACTCACCAGATAAATGAGGAATATTTAAAGCGACAAAGCACCCAGCAAAAAACCACCAGGCAACGACATGTGGGCGCGCACGATAAACACTTCCCAGAACACTATGGGAGAATGATGACGCTAGGCTTGGAATTGGCCCAACTGCTCTCAACCGATTATCAAATTTCAACATTGCTCTTCGCTCATTCATATCTTTGACGTGCAAGAACAAAGTTACCCTTTTTCAGCACAATCTTCAGTCAAATCCAGAAAATACTTGCCGATTTCCAAATCGGCGAGACTGCTTCCCTGAATTCAAATTCTCTTGCGATCAACCCGCAAGATCAATGCATGTGCGATGAAGCGGGATCAAAAAGAGCTGAATTTATGGATTACGCCACTCAAACCAAAAAAATAGTCGCTCTCCAAAGGCCAGCACCAGAACAATGCTGCGAGCGCACAAATTACCCTCACCCATAATATCCACACACAAAAAGGAATGGCACTTTGAATAGCGTAGATAACAATGCCCCCAACTTGTGGAGCGAATGGCCAGATCGATTCTTACAATTTTCAGGCATTTTATGGTTCTTAGCGGCCGCTGCCGGACAATGGCTTTTCGCCTATTATGTAGCGGCGCATTATATTCCCATACTAGCCCATGACGGCCTGCCCGGTCTAGAGAAGAGCGAGTTGCCAAACGGCTATGTGCCGGGAGACCTCGCCGGCAATATTGCCATTGCGGCCCACCTGCTGATTGCAATTGTCATTATCGGCGGCGGACCGTTGCAATTAACGTCCTTTATTAGAAACCGGTTTCGCACGTTTCACCGCTATCTTGGGCGGATCTATGTGATTTTGGCAGTGTTGACTAGTTTCGCCGGGCTTTGGCTGATCTGGACACGCGGCACCGTTGGCGGGCTGATCGGTTATCTTGCCATCTCTCTGGACGCAGTTCTGATCATGATCTTTGCCGCCATTGCCGTTAGGTTCGCAATGAAACGTCAGATTGACAAACATCGGCGCTGGGCGATGCGGCTCTTTATGGTGGTCAGCGCGGTCTGGTTCTTCCGCATCGGCATTATGTTCTGGTTCATAACGACCGGGGGGATTGGTATTGATCCTGAAACTTTTGAAGGGCCCGCATTATCGGTTCTATACTTTGCACAAATGTTTGTTCCCCTCGCCATCCTGCAACTTTATTTTAATGCGCAAGACAGCACGAAAGCTGGGCTAAAAATTACTGTGACATTGCTTGTCATTGCAGCAACCGGCGCAACTGCGCTTGGCATATTCGGCGCCGCAATGGGCATGTGGTTTCCAAGGCTTTAAAACTTAAAAAAACTCATCTCCTGCACACCAAAATCAAGCAAAGGAAAAGAGTAATTGCCAATAAAAAACCGCGCCCGAATTAACGGAGCGCGGTTTTAAATCAATAAACAAGGGTAAAAATCATCTTTGCAGGCCTGGCGGCGACTTACTCTCCCACGCCTTAAGACGTAGTACCATCAGCGCTGGGGACTTTAACGACCGAGTTCGGGATGGGATCGGGTGGAGGCTCCCCGCCATAACCACCGGGCCGGCAAAGACGATTTTTAATGTGAGAAATCAAATGCAGTTTGGGTGTATGACGACAATCCTTAAACGGATCGTTCGCCACGCATGAGCTTCGCGCCCCATACAATAAATTGCATGAGACCGATCAAGCCTATCGAACAATTAGTACCAGTTAGCTCCACACATTGCTGCGCTTCCACACCTGGCCTATCAACGTGGTGGTCTTCCACGGTTCTCAAGGGAATATTTGTTTTGAGGCCGGCTTCCCGCTTAGATGCTTTCAGCGGTTATCCGTTCAATACATAGCTACCCAGCTGTGCCATTGGCATGACAACTGGTCCACCAGAGGTATGTCCATCCCGGTCCTCTCGTACTAAGGACAGCTCCTCTCAATATTCCTACACCCACGGCAGATAGGGACCGAACTGTCTCACGACGTTCTAAACCCAGCTCACGTACCGCTTTAATTGGCGAACAGCCAAACCCTTGGGACCTGCTCCAGCCCCAGGATGCGATGAGCCGACATCGAGGTGCCAA
>BQJH01000108.1 GCA_021604605.1 Hyphococcus sp. | reverse complement strand
GCCACAGCGGCGGTGCAGTTTGCGCTCGGCGGAGACGCGATGATGCAGGTTTCGCGGAACACGGATATTCTGGCCGATGCGGCGCATTTGATTTTCACCAAGCCGTCGCGCGAGTTGACGGGAAAATTTTTGATCGATGACACATTCCTCTATGAGAATGGCGTCACGGATTTTGAAAAATATCGCGTGGACCCGTCAAAGAAAATGGTTGTTGATTTCTTCGTGCCGGATGATGCAACGCCGCCGCCAGGTGTTGCGGAAACTTTAGCGACGAGCATCGTTTAGGCGCAAAAGGTTCATGCGCGTTTCATCCTTACATATCTACCCGATCAAAGGCGTGCGGGGGCGTGAGCTGAAATCAGCACTAGTGCGCCCACGCGGCTTTGCCCAGGATCGACGATGGCTTGTGACCGATGAGAACGATAAATTCCTGACCCAACGGACGTGCGCAAAACTGGCGCAGATCGACGCTGCACCGACAGAGGCGGGGTTAGTATTATCTATTGGTGATACCTCATTTGAGGTTGCCCGGCCCGCATCAAGTGACCGCCGCACCGTCAAAATCTGGAATGATGAGGTTGCCGCTGTTTATGTCGGCGGCGCGGCGGAAAAGTGGTTGTGTGGGGTGTTGGGGCGTCCGGTGCGGCTCTATTTTATGGATAAGGAAGCGGCCCGCGAGACATCGGGAAATTGGGGCGCCCCGGCGCCGGTCAGTTTTGCCGACGGTTATCCGTTTTTGGTGGCGACGACAGCATCACTGGCAGCGCTCAATACTGAGATTGAACGTCATGGCGCCGATCCTGTGGGGATGGAACGGTTCCGACCGAATATCGTTATTGATAGCGTTGATCCCTGGACGGAAGACCAGTGGAAGGTGATGAAGATTGGCGAGGCGAAGATTGTTCTTACGAAACCGTGTGTACGATGCGAGGTCACTACCAAAGACCAAAAAACCGGCGAGGTAATGGGCAAAGAACCTTTGAAAACGCTAGCGAAAATCCGTCGTTCCGCCCATCCTGATTTAAACGGCGTTTTATTTGGGATGAACGGGTTTCCGCTGGAGATGCGTGCCATATCTGTTGGCGATGCTGTCGAAATTATTGAGGCGAGACCAGAGAGTTGGCCGCTGCGCTAAGGCGTCCCGGCGCTTTTTCTAATCAGAGCCTCATACCATGCGGCGGCGCGGGCGAGGTTTTCAATCTTTGCATATTCATCCGTACCGTGAATGCGCTTTAGGTCATCGCTTTCATAAATGAAGGGCGTGAAGCGATAATTGGCGTTAGCGATCCCCGTATAATGTTTCGTGTCGGTTCCCTGTAAAGTCAGAAATGGCGCGGTAGGAATTGGCCCGAAAATTTCCCCCGTCACTTGTGCAATCGCGCGATACCCTTCTGACTTGGTGGTCGCGCGCGGGCTTGGCTCCGTCGCGCCAATGGTCTCTATCGTGATGTTCGGATCGTTGATCGATTGCTCTGCACGTTTTCGAACATCTTCAACGCTGTCGCGTGGGTGAATGCGATAGTTCACAATCGCTGAAGCCTGTTGCGGCAGGATGTTCAACTTTGTTCCGCCATTGATGATCGTTGGCGCTGTTGTTGTGTGCAATGACGCGGCGGTGACCCGGTCTTTTTCCAGTTGGCTTTTGACGAATGGCCCGGTCAACCAGAGATTGGCCATGACCATGCGCTGCATAAAAGGTAACTCAGGCGCGATCGCGTGGATAAATGAAACCGTATTTTTGTCGATTTTAAGGGGGTGCGGATTATCACTGATATTGACGATGGCGCGGGAGACAAGACTGACGGCTGTGTCCGGCAAGGGGGTTGAGGAGTGGCCGCCGGGCGCTGTTGCCGTCAAGCGCAATGTGGTTGAGCCTTTCTCGGCGGTCGCGATCAGCGCTACAGGTTTTGACACGCCGGGGATAACACCGGAAACAAGACCGGAGCCTTCATCCAGCGTCCATTCAAACGTCACGCCGCGCGATTTCAGTAAATCAGAAATTGCAGCCGCGCCGTTTGGCCCGCCAACTTCTTCATCATGGCCGAACATCAAATAGATATCGCGGGTGGGCTGAAAATTTTCTGCGGCGAGCTTTTCCACTGCTTCCATGATGGTGATAATCTGGCCTTTGTTGTCCAGCGCGCCGCGTCCCCAAACGGCGCCGCCTTCAACACGGCCGGAAAACGGCGCGTAGGTCCATTGATCTTCCGTACCCGTTTCAATTGGCACGACATCAATATGGGCGATAAATCCGACAGGTTTCAGGCTCGAGTCAGAACCGGGCCAGCGATAGAGGAGAGAATGATCGTTAACTGTCTCGCGCTGTAGCAGGCGGTGAGCATTTGGGTAAGCATTTTTCAAAAACTCAGCAAAGCCCTGAAACGCTTCAGCGTCCGGTTCGCGCTCATCCCCCCATGAAATGGTTTCATACTGAATGGATTGCCCAAGCCGCTGGGCGATCTCCTGTCCATTATGGCCATCATATTGCGTGCGCGCCGTATAGTCTTCCGATCCGCCGCCGAGCATTAAGGTGCGGGTGATGAGAATAACAAAAAGCAACGCAATTGCGCCGCCGCATACCAATAATAATCGCTTCATGATCTCACCCCCCAGAGTTTGATTTCAGGCTGTGGCTTGCTCGCCCCGTAAGGTGGTTAGAGATGAATAAAAGCCATAGCCCATGCTCTTGTAGATGGTATAATGTGTTGACCGGGATGGAAAGAATGCGGGGCAGGTAAAAATGCGAAATAGCACAATCTTGGCTGTGTGTCTGGCGGCGCTGGCGTTGATGATGACTGTCTATGCTGTTTTGAATGGCGGCGATGCAACCTCTGGCAAACTCTCCAAGAGGTTGGCGTTTGATCGGCGCGAATTTATCGATGAAAGCGAGTTATCGCATAAAGGCATCGAGGCCGCGTATCAGAGAAATGCAGAAATTTTTGAAGCTGCGTTAGAAGCTGGCGAGCCAGAACGAGAAGCGCGGCGTGCGGCGTCTAGGGAGGATTTTAAATTATTTCGCAGAAATATTATTCTTGGTAGCTCGAATGTGTTGGGGCTTACTTGCACGATGCGTATGGTTGATAGCCACGATTTTTTCAGAAACTCTTATGCAATAAGTGACGTTAGAACTGGCCCCTCTCAAGTTCGTAGTGAAAACGCTATGGATGAATATATAAGACGTTACAATCAGGCGATCATAAAGAATAAAAAAACGCCATTCCGTGATGTTTGCAGAGTGATGAATGAGGGTGATTCTTCTGCTTATATCAGCGAGAGTTTTCCGTACTCATCGACAAGACTCTTTAAGACAATCAAAGAAGATCAAGTGGAAGCAGCATTGCCTCTCAGTACAGAGAGTGCGCTGCCAGTTTATACTCTTATTGATGCGGCCCGTGCGGGAGATGAAGACAAAGTTCGTAAACTCACCTCAAAATCTTCGGTTAATCGAACGGATAGATTCGGCATGACAGCACTGGGGTGGGCCATTGTGCGAGGCCATTTAAATGCGGTTGAGTTGCTGGTCGAAAGCGGCGCTGATCTCGAAATTCAGTCTGGTGTAAGCTCAAGAACGCCTTTGATGTGGGCAATATATGCGGACAGGAAGGAGATATTTGAATATTTGCTCAACGCTGGTGCAGATGTAAACGGTTCCGGATCTAAGCTAGATGATGATGAAATTGAGATACGCACTCGATCAAGTAGAAAGAGTTTGCTGGAAAGGCCTGTTTATACGGCTGCGATCCGTGGTTCGGTTTATTATTTGCGTACGCTGCACGAGGCCGGGGCCAAGATAGAGTATGACCATGAAGTATCGGCATTGTCATGGGCTATTTTAGGCGGTGATTTAGCGGCGGCAAAGTTGTTGTTAGAACTCGGCGCTGATCCCAATCATGAGACTTCGCTTGGTTATGAGTATGACGAAAAGCATATGTCTGCGCTAGTCTTGGCGGCGGAGAGCGAGAATATCGAAGCAGTCAAATTATTGCTAGCTGCGGGTGCGAATATTAACTTAGTCAACAACAAGGGCGAAGGAAGTGCTCTACATATGGCGATCGAGGCGCGTAATTTGCCCTTGGTTGAGCTACTTTTAGAGCATGGCGCCGACCCTAATGTAGGATGGAAAGAGCGGGCTTTTCAGTGGACGTCTCCTGGTAAAAGTGTTTTGCAAACAGCAGTGTTTGACGATTGGGATCGTGAGTACAATCCAGACATACTCCGCAAGCTAATTGATGCCGGCGCCAATTTGGATGAAGTCGGTGATTATGAAATGGATACAGCGTTGGGGCAGGCTGCTGGATGGTTATTGTTGGAACCGCTTACAACTCTTATTGAGGCAGGCGCTGACCCCAATATTCCGAATGAAGAAAAAATAACGCCAATCATGGGCGCGGTAAGCGGGCATTATCAACATTGCACGGTTGAGATGGGGGAGATTGTTAAGGCGCTCTTGGCGGCCGGTGCAAGGGTGAATGAGCGCGATGATAAAGGGCGTACGGAACTGTTTTTTATGTGTGCTCACGTTGCAGGGGAAGAATTGATAGCAGCAGGCGCTGATATTGATGCAAAAGATCAATTAGGCCGCACAGCAATTTTTCGAGCGATCCCTTGCCTGGCAGGTATAGCTGATGTTGAGGATCAGGAAGATGATGAGGATATGGAGGAAGAAGAGACGCATAAATGCCGAAACCGTTTCAATTTCCTCATCAAGAACGGCGCTGATCTGAATATTCCTGATGCGTGGGGCATAACGGCGCTCGATGCGGCAAAACATTACGGCGTTTTGGAGTATGTTGAAAACGCTGTAGAGGCTGCTCAATGACAACTCTCCTTTATTCCCACCCAGTTTTTCAGCGCCATGAAGTGCCGCCGGGGCATGTTGAACATCCCGGTCGCTATCAGGCTGTGGACAAAGCGTTGCGCGCTGAGGTGTTTGACGGGCTTGAGCGTCGCACGCCGCCCGTAGCCACTGCGGATATGGTTGAGCGCATTCACCCGGAAAGTTTTCGCATCGCTGTAGAGGAAAATGCGCCTACGGATGGTCTTGTGCAGTTTGATGCGGATACGTTTATGGGGCCGTCTTCTTTGGAGGCGACCTTGCGCGCGTCCGGCGGCGCTTGCGCAGCGGTTGATGCGATCTTCGCGGGTGAGGCAAGGAATGCGTTTGTGGCTTCTCGACCGCCCGGCCATCATGCGGAGCCGGAACGGGCCATGGGGTTTTGTTTTTTTAACTCAGCCGCCATCGCGGCGATCCATGCGCGCGAACACGGTGTGAAGAGGGTCGCCGTGCTCGATTTTGATGTGCATCACGGCAACGGAACCGAAGCCGCCTTCTGGCATGACGAAAATGCTTTTTACGCTTCGTCTCATGAATGGCCGCAATATCCGGGCACCGGCCGGGAGAGCGACCGCGGCGCCTATGACAATATCATCAATGCACCGCTCTCGACCGGAGATGGCGGGGATGCGTTTCGGCGGGCCTGGGGAGAAAAACTTCTGCCCGCCCTGTCAGATTTCGGGCCGGAATTCATCGTGATTTCCGCTGGGTTTGACGCCCACGGCGCTGACCCGCTGGGGGGCTTGCGGCTCAATGAGGATGATTTTTCCTGGATAACGGCGGAAATTATGGGGGTTGCTAAGGATAAAGCCGCCGGGCGGGTGATTTCGCTGCTTGAGGGCGGGTATGATTTACCTGCCTTAGCGTCAAGCACGGCAGCTCATGTCAATACCTTGATGACCGGGTAAGAACCGGGCCATAAAGCGGCGGGCAAAAAGGCTTATTACTCTTTCATGACTGGTCGTATTATCACCGCGCGCCATGGGCGCCCTGACCTTGCCCGTGATGTAAAAATCACGGCGAAGGAATATGGCGACTGGTGGGCGCGTTATGACGCCAGCGGTCTGCACCCGGATGAGCGCCCGCCCGAGGGGCTGATCAAAATCGCCAAAAACGCCAAGACGGTTTTGTCATCGACCTTGCCTCGTGCAATCGAAACGGCGCGTCAGGCGACCGGCGGTGCGCGCGAAGTCCCGGCCGACCCGATGTTTGTGGAGGCGCCGTTGCCGCCGCCGCCGGTGCCGTTGCTCTCGTTACAACCAGGCACATGGGGCGTCATCTCGCGGTCCTTCTGGTTCTGGGGCTACACGCCTGATGGGGTTGAAAGCCACATGGAAAGCTGGGCGCGAGTGCGCAAGATTACAGCGCGATTGGCGGACTATGCGGCCGATGGTGATGTGTTGTTATGCGCACACGGGTATCTCAACTGGATGATTGACCAGCGCCTGCGCAAAGAAGGCTGGATCAGAACCGAGCGCGACGGCGGCAACCACTATTGGTCGTGGCGGATTTATGAGCCGCCGGGTTTGCGTAATGAAGTGGGCGTGAATGCTGCCGCTGAATAGATAAATGGCAATATCAGCGCTCTCCTGTAGTGTACGCCGTGACGATTACTGAAATCATTCACTGGGGGCGCCTTATGTTGATACGTCAGTTTTTTATTCTTGTTGCGGTGCTGTTGCCGCTATCGGCGAATGCACAATATTACCAAAAAGATTTTCCGCCTGAAGAGTTTCAGGCGCGGTGGGAGAAAATGTTTGACGCCATGGGCGATAACGCCGTTGCGTTATTGCAGGGCGGTCCGGCCCCGCGTGGTTACGAGTTTCCCCGGCAGACCAACAATTTTTATTATCTAAGCGGGGTTGAAACGCCTCACTCTTATCTCTGGTTTGATGGCCGGACGCGCGAGGTGACGCTGTTCCTGCCGCCTAGAGACGAAAAACTTGAAAAGTCTGAAGGTGTTGTCTTGTCGGCTGCGACGGCTGACTTCGCCAGGAAAAATATTGGCGTCGATCATGTCAAATCAACAGATGTCATGAATGATGCGTGGCTCGAAAGCGCTCTCGGCGACAGTAAGCCCGCCATCTACATTCCGTTCCGCCCCGGCGAAGGCTATGCGCAAAGCCGCGACGAAATTCAAAAAGCTGATGAGGCGATCACCAATGATTATTGGGACGGCCGGCTCTCGCGGGAAAAACAGCTTTTCAGCCTGTTGATGATGCGCACGCCAAAACAATATAATCGACCGTTGATTGAGATCCGTGATCTCTCGCCGGTCCTCGATCGGATGCGCATGGTTAAAAGCGAGCGGGAAATTGATTTTATCCGCCGCGCTTCGGAACTCGCGGGGCTTGGCATGATGGAAGCAATCCGCAGCACGCAAGCAGGCGTTTATGAGTACCAGCTCGATGCAGCCATGCGGTATGTCTTTATTGTCAACGGCGCTCAATTGGACGCCTACAGATCAATAACCGCCAGTGGCTCCGCCAATATCTGGAATGGGCATTATTTCCGCAATAACCGACAAATGCAAAATGGTGACGTTGTGTTGATGGATTATGCACCGGACTATCATTATTACGTCAGTGATATCGGGCGCGTGTGGCCAGTGAGCGGTGAATATAGCCCCATGCAGCGCGAACTGTTGAGCTTTATTCTGGCCTACCGGAATGAAATTCTGGCGCGGATCCGCCCCGGCGTTACGCCTGATGAAATATTAGCCGATACCGCTGAGGCGATGGAGCCTTATTTTCAGGAGAACAAGTTTTCCAAAAGGCGTTACGAAAAAGCCGCGCGCACCATGTTGAAAAGGGGCGGCGGTGTTTTCTCTCATATGGTCGGCATGGCGGTGCATGATCCGGGGCGATATCAGGATGAAGTACTGCAGCCCGGGTTTGTTTTTTCGGTTGATCCAGCTTTGTGGGTGCCTGAAGAGAAAATCTATCTGCGCTATGAAGACACGGTCGTCGTGACCGAAGACGGTGTTGAAAATTTCACGGATTTCCTTCCCTCAGAATTGGATGATCTGGAAGCGCTGACCCGCGAAGAAGGCATCGTGCAGAAATTGCCGCCGGTTACGCAGTGGCCGAGTGATAAAAATGATTAGACCAGCAACCCCTGATGATAAGGGCGACTTGCTAAATCTGGCCGTCGCCACAGGACTTTTTGCGCCTGATGAATTGGATGAGCTGGGCGGGATGCTGTCAGAATATTTTGACGGCAATCTTGGCGATGATCATTTCTGGATCGTTGATGACGAAAACGGCATGCAGGGTGCAGCTTATTATGCGCCGGAAATGATGGCGGACGGAACCTGGAACCTCTATTTCATCGGCGTTGAACCTGGCAATCAGGGTAAGGGACGGGGCGCCTCGATGCTGCGCCATGTAGAGGGCGCCTTAAAGGCGCGCGGTGAGCGATTGCTTCTAGTGGAAACATCCGGTCTTGATAATTTTGACCTTACACGGAAGTTTTATCGCAAAAACGGCTATGATGAAGAAGCGCGCATCCGTGATTTCTACAAGGCCGGCGACGACAAGGTGGTTTTTAGAAAAGGCTTGTAAGCAGAGTTAACCCTCTGTTTCGGCGCCATAGATGGTGCCTGATATGCGATGCGCTGCTCTTTCAATTATTGCATCTCAATATTGTTCGCTTAAACTTCCTCTATATGTTTTTGATAGGGGAATTGAGGCGTGCTTGAGCGGGCAGTGATTTGGATTTATGCCGCTGGCATATTTCAGGCTGTGTTTTTGAGCCTGTCGCTCCTGACATTGAAAATTCGCAATCGAACAGCAGCCTATGCACTCTCTGCGATGATGGCGTTGCTTGCCATCGCGCTCGTAGAACAGATTGCTGACTCAGCAGGTGCCGCGACTGAACTGGCCTTGGGGCTGGCGATGGAATTCGGGCTGGCGCCATTGCTCTACATTTTTATCCGATCAATTGCCGAACCGAATTGGTCTGTCACAAAGCAAACAGCGCTTCATTTTATTCCGATGGGATTGGCGCTTTGCTTGTTGGCGCTGATGCATGGCGCTAACCATGGCGGTAATTTGGGCATCGCCCATGATCAGTTCGGCGGCGTGATTACTGCCTGGGTGTTCGTCAAATTGATCTATTTTTCGCTTTATGCGTTCAGCGCGGAACGGCTTCTTCGCAAAGTCCTACAAGATGCGAAGGGGGCCAGAGCAACCTCTTTGCGGTGGATTTATCGCTGGTTGCTATTAGTGATTGCCGCTTTTGGCGTCAGCTACTTTACGTTTATTTTGTTCCTGCTGGGCGTGCCTATCTGGCGGGATTCCGATGTATATGCGGGCATCGTCATGTTCGCCGTGATTTTTTCG
>BQJH01000107.1 GCA_021604605.1 Hyphococcus sp. | reverse complement strand
CGGGGGGGCGAACCCGCAGACGGCTTGTAACCAAGCAGGGCGTTTGTGACTTGTGTTTAACTCGGAGGGATAAATGTCTAAATCTATTCGTTCACGCGCCTTATTGGGCGCGGCTGTTGCGGCCCTAGCGCCGACAGCATTTGTGTCGACGGCGGTGGTGTCACCGGCTGCGGCGCAAGATTACACGTCGGGCGGTGTGTCCGGTAACGTAATCGACGCCAGCGGCAATCCTGTTTCTGGCGCTACAGTGACCATTACGTCGAACGCGCAAGGCTTCACGCGCTCAACAACGTCAAGCGGCTCAGGTACGTTCCGCTTCTCTGGTCTGCCACAGGGCAGCTACACAGTTGACGTTCAATCAAGTGCTGGCGTTTCAAACCTCGACAATGTTCGAGTTATTGCCGGTACATCAACTGACTACGTCTTCACTGTCGGTAGCAGCGCTACGGACGAAATCGTTGTTCAAGGTACAGGCGCGACACGTGACTTCGCGAACACAACAGTTGGTGTAAACATCAACGTTGCAGAGCTCGTCAAAGATGTTCCAATCGCTCGTAACCTAAATGCTGTGACGCTTCTTGCGCCTGGCGCGGTTCTTGGCGACACGACTTTTGCGACACTTGGCAATGGTGGTCAGAACCTTTCAGCGATCGCTGGTTCATCAGTTGGTGAGAACGTTTTCTACCTCAATGGTCTGAACCTGACGAACTTCGACAACGGCCTCGGCGGTTCATTCGTGCCGTTTGAGTTCTATGAGTCAGTTGAAGTTAAAACTTCTGGTTACCCGGCTGAATTTGGCCGCGCGACTGGCGGTATCGTGAACGCGGTTACCAAATCTGGTTCAAACGACTGGATGGCTGCTTTCCATGTGAACTGGTCGCCTGACACATTGCGTTCAGACTCACCTGACACGATTGCTGCTGCAAACCGTGCTGATGAGCGTAACAATGTTGACGTGATTTTGGAAGTTGGCGGCCCAGTCATCAAAGACAAGCTCTTTGTTTATGGTCTGGCTGAGTTCAACAACCAGAAAGCTATCAACCCAAGCAACTCTTCAAATTTTGCGCTGGTTGACAAGTCAACTGATCCTTTCTGGGGCATCAAAGTTGACGCCTATCCGCATGATGATCACCACTTTGAGTTCACGTATTTCGATACAGAGCGCAAAACAACACGTGATAACGTGCCGTTCGACAATACGGACACATCATTGCGTGATGTTGATGACACCTTCGGTACAGCTACAGCTACAACTTTGTTCTTCCAGGGCGGCGAAAGCTGGGTTGCCAAATATACTGGTAACTGGACAGAGTGGCTGACGGTTTCAGGTGCTTATGGTCAGAACAACGACCGTAACGAAACACTGCCAGGTTCTAGTCTTTCACGGGTCCGCGACTCACGCGGCGCCGTATCGACTGAGCTTAGCCCGAACACGACAACATCTGTTACATCACCACGGACAACAGAACGTGAGTTCATCCGTGCTGACGTTGACATTCTTGTTGAGTTCTTCGGCGACCACCACATCCGTATGGGCTTTGATAAGGAAAACCTCCTTTTCAACCGCACCACGGTTCGCAACGGTCCAGCGAACGGTCAGTTTGGCGGCATTTACCCAGTTTCGCCTCCAGGCAGCTTGTTCATTGACTACAATACCGCAACGGCTACTGACCCGGTTGTTGACGGTTCATTCCTCTCTGCAGGTGACGAGTATGTTGAGCTGAACTACTTTAATTCAGGTGGTTCATTCGAAGGCCGCAACATCGCTTATTACTTCCAGGATGAATGGTCTGTCACAGATCGTTTGACTGTTAATCTCGGCATTCGCCTTGACCAGTTCAACAACTTCACAGCTGACGGCTCACAGTTCATCGACTTCAATAAAGAATTCGGCCCACGGGTTGGCTTCTCTTATGATGTCTTTGGCGACGGTCGTTCGAAGTTCTTCGCGAACTATGGCGTTTACTATCTGCCGGTTGCTGCAAACACAGCATTCCGTCAGGGCGCTCGCGAATTCTTCTTCCGTGAATTCTGGACGTTCTCATCAATCGGCGCCAATGGTGTTCCAGTTCTGGATACACAGATCACTGGCTTCCTGACTGAAAACGCATGTCCGTTCAATCTGACTGGCGGTAGCTCAGGTACGGGCTGTCAGGTCACTGGCGACGGTTCTACTCAGGACACACGGGCGTCAATTTCGGGTAACCTCGAAGCGACGAAAGAAACCGAGATTGTCATCGGTTACGAGCAGCAAGTTAGCGATCTGTGGACCCTTGGTCTGACATATCTCTACCGTAAGCTGAACACCACAGCGGAAGACGCAGCGGTTGATGACTACATCAACAACTACTGTGACGACCCTGCAAATGCCGTTGACGAAACAGTCACTGACTGTTCATCGATCTGGACTGGTTTCCACCAGTACACGATCATCAACCCAGGTAATGACTCACTGATTACATTCAGTGATCCACTACCAGGTGAAACTGAGCTTCGCACTGTGTTGTTCACCGCTGATCAACTCGGTATCGAAAAAGCGTCACGGAACTACCACTCAGTACAGTTCAGCTTTGAGCGCGCGTTTGACGGCGTGTGGACATTGCAGGGCTCGTACACATGGGCGCGTACACGTGGTAACTCAGAAGGCTACATCCAGTCAGACTTCGGTCAGACAGATGCTGGTATTACTCAGGACTATGACAAGTCTGGCTTCCTCGACGGCGCCTTTGGTCCGTTGCCGAATGATCGTACTCACTCTTTCAAACTTTGGGGCGCCTATAAGGTGACGCCTGAGTTGACGTTTGGTACGAACATCGCAGTTACGTCACCACGCAAGTTCAGCTGCTTTGGCTTGCACCCAGACGCGGTTGGCCTGAGCCCATTTGATCCGGCTCTGCGTTCACCAACTGGCCCAGGTGTTGGTCTGAACCTTTACGGTGCAGCATCACACTACTGCCGTGACACACAACTCGGCACCGGTGTAACCGGCGACCGTGTTCTGTCTCCACGTGGTGAAGGCGTCAAAGGTGACTGGGTTGCTAACATTGACGTTTCAGCTCGTTACAACCTGGAACTGCCAACAGGCACGAACATGACGCTTCGCGCTGACGTGTTTAACATCTTCAACTTCGACAGCGTGACAAGCGTTGACGAGTTCAGTGAAACACGTAGTGGTACAGAACGCGCTGCTTATGGTACGCCATTGACGTATCAGACACCGCGTACAGTACGCTTCGGCCTCGACGTTGCATTCTAAGCAATAGTCAAACTAAGAATGAAGAAGGCGGCCCCTCGGGGCCTCCTTTTTTGTTGGGTACATTTCTGGCTTAGACTCATCGCTGGAGGGCAAAGTGCAATTTGCATCGATGGCTAAACTTTCGTGATTAGCGAATGCCGGGAACAAAAAGGCTTGAGACACCCAATACTGACACAACTGCGATAAACCCGATTAAAACTACTTCCACCATTGCCTTGCTCCTGTGTGCTGATCAATTGAGAGCAGCTTAGGAGCGGATGGAGCTATCAGCTGTGCGCCCACGCACAGGCGAAGTCATATTCAGAAAAAATCAGAATATTCGTTGTATTTCAGATGATTATATAAATCTCGTGTCGCGCAAAATGCTGGCGTCAGCAAATTACTTCACTGCCGTTTATATATTTTCCGGGTCGGGAATGTCTCTTTCAGGGCAAAAAACTCAAACCCCGAAGAATGGGTTTTAGCAGGCGCGACGCCCTCCCCTGCTTGGCGTAATGAAGCCAGGCGTTTTTGCGTTTCGGGATGGCCCGCAAAAAGCGACGTCGTCCCTTTCGACTTGCGCGGGATTAACTCCAATAATGTTTCATAGAAGCCAGCCCCTCTAGCGACATTATATCCAGTCTTGGCGAAAACATTGAGGATGTGATTATCCGCCTCTTCCTCAAGACTGCGCGAATAACCGGACGCAACAAGACGCAACATCGGCAACTCAATACTTTTCATCCCGGCAGCCGTCCCCAGGCGAGTATTTTTATCTGTAGCCGATATTGCAGCCGCCTGCGCCGCTGTTGAAAGACCTGCGTAGAAAGCTTTTTTGCGCATTTCCTTTGCAGCGTGACTGAGTTCCGAATGCCCCATCTCATGAGCGATGACTGCCGCCAGTTCATCTTCATTGTCGACATACCGCAACAGGCCTTTGTTGACACCAAGCTTACCGCCCGGCAACGCCCATGCATTGACTTCATTATTGTCGACGATGACAACTTCCCATCCAAACGCCTCACGCAAGGATGTTTCAAATAGTGTGGTTGCGATTTTTGAAATTGCTGACTGGGCGCTTGAGTTGCGATAGCGACCGCCCATCGTGTCAATCAAGGCGCCAAACAGCTGGTTGCCAAAATCAATTTCATCCTGCTCTTTGAGATTGACGCCCTTTAACATGCGGCCAATATCGCCAAGCGTGCCAAGGTCGAGTTTTATCTGCGCCACAGCGCTCGTACTGGCCGAGCCAAGCGAAAGGCCTAATATGCCTGCAACAGCAGCACGCCGGTCTATCAGATTTGTATCGATTTTCGTCACGGCGCTCCCCGCGTCAATCTTCCCCAAGAATGGCAAACTTTTCTCGAAAGGGCAATTAACCCGCCTTTTTCTACGATACGCCTAAGGTATCGCCTTCTAATTCATAGATTTTTGTCGACTTTTGCTGCCCCCGCAAAGAGGTTTCATCCAGCAAACGCACGGCCGCGCTATTGGGAAGGCGCTTCACAATGTGCTCATCAACCAAAACAACCGTGCCAAAGCGTTTGTTTTCCTGCTCAAGGCGCGCGGCGCGGTTCACTGCATTCCCGATCACAGTATAATTAAACCGTGAGCGCGACCCTAAATTACCGGCTATCACTTCACCCGCGCTGACGCCGATCCTGATCTTTAAACGTAGATCGTTTTCTACTGTATTGTTCCAATCAGCGACGGCCTTGGCGCAAGCCAGTGCAGCTTCTGCGGCTTTCTCTTCCGGGTTATCAATCTCTATTGGCGCGCCCCAAACCCCCATCACTGCATCACCGATAAATTTATCGACATAGCCATCATGTCGCTCAATCTGCGCCGTCATGATCTGAAAAAACTCATTTAGATATTCAACCAACACTTCCGGCTCACCCGCCATCTGTTCACTGGTGCTGGTAAACCCGGCAAGGTCTGCAAAAAGAACCGCAACGCGTCGACGCTCGCCACTGAGACGCAATGCTTCAGGTTGTTCTGCAAGTTGCGCCACGAGCGTTGGGCTAAGATAATGACGAAAAGCGTGCGTTACCCACCTTTTTGATTGGCCCTCAAGGACAACGCGGTAACTGTAGGCCCCGATAAACAATAAGCCCATCGCCAATAACCATGGCAAAAACGGCACAAGAAATCCGGCCGCAAGCAACTGAGCGCTGACAAAATAAAGCGTCAAAGACGCCAGCAACAATCCAATTAAGCCCAGTAAGGGGTTCAAACGCAAAAACATGAAAGTGGAGAGTGAAAGTATTATAATTGAAATCAAGAAAGACATAACCCAGTTCAATAATGTCGGTTGAGAGCTTTTCAAGAATGTCTGTACAGCGCGCGCTTCAATAAACACGCCTGCTGTTGAAGCCCTGACAAGTTGTTCTGGCGCACGATCTTCCCCGCCACATGGTGAAGACAGAATTGGAAAGTCTTTATTGCGCTGCAAGCGGTTCGCCGCGACATGGCGATCTTCAATATCCAATGCTGTTCCGATTAAAACGATCTTGTTTTTAAACAGACCAAGTGCGGTTTTATCGCCGCTCTTTAAACACTCATAAATATCGGAAAAACGGTAGGTCGGAAATTCGTTCACGGACGCTGTAAAATCGATCAGTGCGTCATCCTTCGGGCTTACCCCAGCCCGCGCACTCAATTCAGCGGCAAAAGAATGAACGGCGCCGCCACCCTCTAACGGCAGAAAAGCCGGATGACGGCGCACAATATTGTCGTTATCCGGCGTTAAGTGAACCGGCCTGACATTGTCACCACCGCCAATCGCCAACACCTGCCCGGGATAGGGTTTAATTGGTGTTTCTGAAAGGCGCGCTTCACTAATGACGAGTTTGCCGTTTCTACCCGCTCTCGCTAACGACTGTAGAAACGGCCTGTCATATCCCGGCGCCAGACTCTGCGTCGCAATCGTCTTAGGAAAGATCATATCGAGCCCGATCACCAACGGATCAACTTCATGTAAGGCGCTGATCACCTCCCCTAGATACGGTGTCCAGGCCACTTCCGGGATTTCAGAAAAAGGCGGCGTGTTATGCGTCACTTCATCGATGACAATTAAAGCGATTGCCGATGGCTCTTGATCGGGATTTTCTTTTTTCAACGTAACCGCTTGCGGCAACAAAAAGTCTCCACCAAGCCGGGTTGTGTAATGACTTAGAGGCGACGCGATAATAATCGAAAACAGAAAACAAAGAGCCGCCGCAAAAGGAAAGCGGTATTGTTTGGCGCGCAGACTAGCGGCGGGTGGCGCGTTTGTTTTAAAGACCAAGAGGAACGGCTGTCGTTAGCAGGCTATCAGGAAGATTAAGCCCCGGATCATAAGAAAACACCATCGCGCTTTGCACCTTACCATTATAAGACACCGTCGCCTTATAAGGCATACCCGGTTTTAAGGCTGGTGCGTCTTCAGGGTAACTCAGATGATTGTCTGTTGTTGTTCCCTGCCATACGAGCTCTGTGGGGTCCGCTTCAAGAAGATAAACGCTAACAGAAGCTGCAGCGCCGCCGCTGGTTGACGGCCAAATAAATCGAGGCGTTCCAACCGCTATTGAGACTTCCCTCCACTCTTCTTCTGGAAAGGGTGTGACGCGTTTTACGGCGGCCCCGGCTTCGCGCGCCTCTTGTGAAAGTGCGAGTGAAGCGGTTTGACAGGCGCGCGGGCCCTTTGCCGATGTGCCGCCTTTACTGACTTTGGCGCCTTGCGATTTGATCTTCACCAGACCGCCATTAAAGCTCTCGACTTCGCAGCGATCAAAATAAGCAATCAACAATTGCCCACTGGGGCGTAAATCGATTTTGTCATTCTCATAGACATAATCAAAAGGCTGCAAGGTCGCGCCGGGAGCAGCATTGATGTGCTCGACCAAGCCTAAAGGGCGATCCTCTGCGTAAGCCTGCCCTATAAAGGCGCTGGATATGATTGCTAAACTGGCAACGCTCTTGGAAAACATTGATCTCGCCTCCCCAATTTTGCGTTTTCACGCTCAGGCCGGAATTCAGTAACTATAGCTGCCTACGAAAGCCCCGTCACGTAGGCATTTTCAGGCCCCAACAGCCCTAATTTCCATAAACCAGTTAACCCTGTGCGCCTGCGCACAGGCAGTTTTCAAAGGGACAGCTACCTTCATCTTCGTAATCAACTACGCCCTAGCGGCGCCCAGCTACGGAGAGACCCCAATGACAACCACGACATCAACAGCCCGCAAGTTGCTTAAATCCACTTCAATCGCAGCCATCGCCGCTCTTTCGCTGACTTTCGCGGCAAACCCAGCCTCAGCCCAGGAATTTGGCGCACAAACTGGCAATGCCACCGTTTCCGACGCCGGATACAGCCAGGTTCGTCAGGGCCCTAAGAAATCTGTCGCCGTCGTCGATTTTGGCGCAACGGGCGCATTCTTCGCTCAATATGGCGGCTGGAATGCCGGCGGCGGCCTCGCCGCGATGTTGGAAACGGAACTCGCTAACACCGGGCAGTTCCGCCTCGCCAACCGCAGCCATCTCGACGCCGCTCTTTATGAGCAGCAGCTATCCGAAAGTGGTCTGACTGCAGCCCGAACGGCGCGCTCCGGCCAACTTGTCGGCGCACAATATCTTGTTCGCGCCAGTGTCACGGATTTCACCCTTGCTGAAAGCGGCGGCGGCCTCTCTATCGGCGGCAGCGTCGGCGGCATTCTGGGCGGCATTAGTCCACAATCACGCACCGGCCGCGTCTCGATTGATTTTCAAGTCATCGACGCAACGAGCGGTGAGATCGTCGACAGTTTCCCGGTTACAAGGAAAGTCAAAAGCCGGTCTATCGCCGTCTCAGCCTCCAAGAGCGGTTTGAATGTCGGCGGGAACACTTTTGAAAACACTCCGCTCGGAGATGCAGCCCGCGGCGCCATCGCCGAAGCATCACAACGCATCACCCAAAGCCTTCGCAACAAATCCTGGTCAGCCCATGTGGCGCAAGTCAGTGCAAACACGCTTTACGTGAATGTTGGCGCCGACGCAGGTTTGAAAGCAGGCGACAGCTTGAAGATCTACCGTGTGATTGAACAAATCACCGACCCTATCACCGGCGCCACCCTCGGTATGGAAAAAGCGGAAATTGGCCGCGCCACAATCTCAAGTGTCGCCGACCAATACGCCCGTGCAGAGTTCAGCGCCATGACCGAACCGCTTTCCGGCGACATTCTGACTTTCACCAATCCACAGCTTGCCCAGCTTGGGGGAGCGTCCGGGGCTGAGTAACAGCCCCAGGCCGCCCGGCGTGCGTATCGCGCCGGGCGGTTACGCCTTTTGACAGGAGAAACCTCATGACAGCGCTCACTCTTACAGCCCAGCCATTGTCTACAATTCAAAAAATATTGTTCCTGAAAAAACGAACAGGAGAGAAAAAAATGCCCCACGCATTCAAGCAAGCAATCTTCGCTTTTATGGCATTATTTGTCGGCCTAACAAATTCAACTGTCGCCTATGCCGACACCAATCAAGCCCTGTTTCATTTTACGAAGCTTGGTGAGATTCAAACGAATATGGCGAACATTCAAAATCAAATAAGTTCATTTGCAATCAAAAAGTCATACTGCAAGGCGCCCCACGCCAATGATAAATCCGGTGACCGCGCGTCTCTTGATGCCTTATTAAAACAAGCGAACGCTTTAGCGCGTCAATACAACTCCCGTAAAAGCGCACTCATCAGGATCATTACAAATGATGGGCGCGCACGCGCCGCAGTTGGCAAAGTCGCCCCAGGCGGGTCGGGAAGCCTAGTTGACGGAAGTCATTTTTCCGGTTTTACAACAATGTATGCAGTGCTAAAGAATACCCATAGAAATAAAAGCAACGCACTTAACAATGCGCCAACACGCCCCTGCGGCGGGTCGCCGACGGCAAACGCTGCTCCCGTCATCGCTGTACCAACGCCTTTAGCAGGACTTGTGACAACAGTTGAATTTGCTGATGTGAACGTTCCTTCCTCGCGCCCAACCAAGT
>BQJH01000106.1 GCA_021604605.1 Hyphococcus sp. | reverse complement strand
AACCCGGCAATGACATATCAGCAGAAATCTATCTTGTCATAATAAGGGGGATATGTGCGCCCCAGCACAGTCTCCTGGATTCCGGCTTTCGCCGGAAAGGCCGGGCAGTGGGATTGAAGGACTTATTTTCACTTCTTCTGCACAGTAAAGACCAGTGGAAGTGCGTATCTACCCACCAATCCGCTCTCCTCGGTGAAAACCGGGGTCCAGAGATGTTTCGGTCAGACAAGGCATTCAAGCGTCATGAAGTAAAAAGCGAGCAGCAGCCCCCAATATTTAAAGCGCCTTCAGCGCCGTCAACAAGTCTTGAAAATCATCCGGCGCAGCACGTTCAAAGTGTAAATCTTCGCCGCTGATCGGGTGCATAAAACCGAGGACTTTTGCATGCAAAGCTTGCCGGCGGAATTTCTTGATCGCTTTAATCGCCGCATCCGTTACCGCCTCACCCGGTTTCAACCCGGCAAGCCCCGGTCCGCGACCATAAACCTGATCGCCAATCAGCGGATGACCGATATGAGAAAGGTGCGCGCGAATTTGATGCGTGCGCCCCGTTTCCAAACGACACTCAATGAGCGCCGCCAGCGCATCACCTTTTAACTTGGCGCGGCCGCGACCATAACTTTCAATCACTTTGTAATGGGTGATCGCATGGCGCGCATTGGCATGCTCATGAGCATTGACCACTGCCATCTTCTTGCGATCGCTGCTCGCGCGCGCCAACGCTGCATTAACCTTGCCGACACCGGGACGCGGCGTCCCGATCGCAATCGCTTCATAGACACGCGTGATATCGTGTGCAGCAAAGAGCTTCGTCAGCCCCTGATGCGCGGCGTCGTTTTTCGCGACCACCACGAGACCGGATGTGTCTTTGTCGATCCGGTGAACAATCCCCGGTCGGGCAACGCCGCCAATCCCCGATAGGCTATCCCCGCAATGATGTATGAGGGCGTTCACAAGCGTACCGGTCCAGTTGCCGGCCGCCGGATGGACCACCATGCCCGCCGGTTTGTTGACGACAATCAGATCATCATCTTCAAACACCACATCAAGCGGGATCGCCTCACCTTCAGGCGTCGGGTCTGCCGCTGGCGGCACAGTGAGCGTATAGGCTTCACCGTCTTTTAACTTCCATGACGGGTCGGTAAAAACGTCGTCCGCGCGGGCGAGCGCCCCTTCTTCGATCAAGGCCTTCAACCGCGTACGTGTCAGATTTTCAATGTGTTCTGACAACCATTTATCAAGCCTTGCCCCTGCATATTCAGGCTCGATGACAAAGCGATAGACCAAACCGCCATTTTCCGCCGCTTCCGGCGGCGCAATGGGATGAGGGTTGAGAGGTTCGTCATCTGAGGTCATAAGCATGCGGTCTAGCCGCGTGGCTCGCGATTAGCCAGCCTAGAAGACGCACGAAGGAGCAGATTGTGAAACTTGGAATTTCTGGAGATAATGAGCGCGACAGTCAGCGTAGCCAGGACATGCTCGACTTCACCGAAGCAGCGCCTGCCCCTTCAGGCGTGGCGGCGATGCTCGGTACAAAAAATCTCCTCATTATCATCGTGACAATGCCGTTCGTCTTTCTGGTTGTCGTCATGACGATTATCGGCATTTTTGGCCGACCGGGCGCGGATGAAGACCGCACCGTTGAGGCTGCAACAACCAGTGTCCGTTCAACTGCGGTTGAAACCCTTGAAGAACCCTCGGTCGCAGGGCAGCGGGTTATCCTTCCGGTGACAGCCTCAACCGGTGACCTCTCATCGGCGATTGCGTTGCCCGCCGGAGCGCAAGCGGGCGCAATTTCTCTCGATGGGGATCGCCTTGCCGTTCGTATTGATACAGATGATGGCGCCATGGTCGTGATTTATGATCTGGCAAAGGGCGCCGCTGTACAGACGATACCGCTGACTTCTGGCAGCACAAACTGACGCCTGCGAATTGCGTTGACGGAGCCTTAATAAACACACGCGCCATGTGCGCAGAATCACAGCCCGCCATTTCGAACAACTCTGGTAGATCAATAGTCTGTCAGGGTTGTTTCATTCCCACCTGTTTGCAATGCTGCGCCGTTATCAGTATAAAGGCATGCGGTGGATTAAGGGGGCTATATGCCATTCCCAAGAGCGCATTATTATATTGTGGCGTTTCTGATCCTTACTATTGCGGCGTTTTGGCCAAGCTATTTTAGCGTTCTCAGTACGGCGCCCGGTGCGCACCATATCCATGGCGTAACTGCGACCTTATGGGTGCTGCTCCTCATCTGGCAGAGCTGGTCGATCCGGCAAAGAGATTTCAGCCTGCACAAATGGGGGGGACGAATGAGCTTTTTGCTGGCGCCGCCGTTTATCGCTGGCGGTCTTCTGGTGACGAAAATGACCGTGATTAAAGATTCTCCCTTCACGGATATGTTCGCCATAAGGCTTTCATTTGCAGATTTTGTTTCTGTCGCCGCTTTTGGATTGTTCTATTTGCTGGCGCTTCGGAATCGCCGTTTCGTTGACCGGCATGCGCGATATATGCTCGCGACAATTTTCCCGCTCATCCCGCCCGCAGTCGCGCGGATATTTACCGGTTATGTGCCGGGCGTTGCGATACGCGGGCCCGATGATCTCCCCAATTTCGCCATTGCACTCAATATCAGCTTTCTGGTCGCGGCGATTTTTAACCTCATCTTGCTGGTCAATGATGTCCGCAACAAAAAACCACTGCTGCCATTCACGCTGTCGATGGCGTCCCTGCTGATTATGATTATCAGTTATCATTCATTTGGTCAGTCGAATTGGTGGCAAGAAACAGTGCTTTCCTATGCGCGTGTTTCCGACGGTGTGTTGATTGGCATTGGTTTAGCGCTCGGCGGAGCCATTTCAGTTATTGGTTGGAATTGGAATCGGCGCGAGACCGGCATATCAAGCGCCTGATAGCCGAGAATTAGCCCAGACGTGTCGTCTACCGGCGGCGGAATATGTTCAGATAGGCGCGTTGCCACACATGATAAAAACCACGCGCCATGTGCGCAGAATCACAGCCCGCTTAGCCCCCTAGGCCTAACGTTTCTCAAACATTTATCGTTGGAGGAAAACTATGGCCCACCGCACACAAAAAGTTTCAATCGCTCTTTTCCTGGCTCTTGCCGCCATGAACGGCGCCCCAGCCTTTGCTCAATCTGGCAGCGCTAACGGCGATGCCCTGCAAAATGCACGGCAGAACGCACCTAAATTCGGCGGCTCAATGGGCGGTTCAATGGGCGGCGCCCGAATTGATGGCGGCGTTGACAAATCCAACGCACCCTATGGGACCAGATATATTGGCCCCGGTCACAGCCCGAATGACGGTTGCAAAACCCATCTCACTCACGGCATGGGCCCGAGCGCGACATTTTCTGGCGGCAATCTGAATACAGGCGAGAGGCCAATGCCGCAGAGCGCTCCAAAACCCCAAACCGGAAACCGCGACGGACAAACGCCGCCGATGAACAAAACCGAAGGGTCAAAAAAACCGGATCAATCGAACCAAAACACAAACGGCGCAAAGGGAATGGGCGCCCAGCAACCCCGGCTTAAACTTCCGGGTAAGAAATATCGCAACGCGCGCTATGATATTAACACCTACCCACCTCGTGGCCCGTCAGAAGTTGGCGGTCTGGAGTTTGAAGATACGCCCATCGAATATCGTGAAGGCAGCGGCAAAATCTACAATAAAACCAAACAGCCGGGCATTCCGAAATATGGAAACCTCACCATGTCTCGCCCGAAAGACACCGACAAATTTGCGAAGGAAATTTTGCGCGACGCCCGCCTTCAAGTTGAACTTGAAGAATTGAAAGCCAAACATTATCCCGAGCGACGTGGAAAAATATATCAACGCTCATCCAAGAAACGCATCCAATAAAGCTCGATTGACAGGTAGGACAAATTTGATAGTTGAAATATATGAAAAAGAATATTTCAGGTGGTCTTGTACACGAATTACCCGCTGACTTAGTCAGTGCGTTGACGAAAACAAAAGAGATTACGAGCCTCTGGGAAGACCTGACGCCTATCGCTCGAAACGAATTTATTTGTTGGGTTGAAAATGCAAAACAAGCAAAGACTCGTATAAGGCGGATCAAACGGACGGTAGAGGAGCTTCTCGAAGGTCGAAAACGCCCGTGCTGTTGGGCAGGTTGCATTCATCGCACTGACAAGAAACCCAGCAAGTGGCAGCAAGATGTGTTGATTGACAAAAAGCCAAGGACCTAAGAGTTAAAGTCAAGTTTGCTGAAGATAAAGAATGCTTATATCAATAGTCTCTCTAGTTATTATCAGCAGAGGCATTTTTACAAAATCTACTACTCCTCCTACTCACCCATAACTTTTTCCAACCGCATCTGCATCATCGGTGTGCATTTGTCTTCAACGCAACGCTCGCCGGTCTCGACCCAGGCGCCGTCATCTTCCAGCCGTGCGTGATACCGCATTTCTGCGTCCGGTCCTGCCGACACCGCCCAACGATATTCATTCTCACCTACCTCAGGCGTCGACCGGCTTTGATAGCCCTCTTTGACAAAAGCATCGAAACGATAAGTTTGTGCGTATGCATCATAAGAGACAACGCCAAACGCCTTGTGACCCTCAACCTCCGCGCCGTCCTCATCAACGCTCCAGCCGCGCCCATGAAAGGTCAGCACAACGCCATCCAGTTGATAGGTTGCGATTTCATGCACCTGAAACGTGTCGCGCCCGCCTTCCCGGTTATAGCTCCAGCCCTCGCCGCGCCACTCGCCCTCTAGCCACGCGAATTTCTCCATAGCCTGTTTGACGATCTCAGTTGGCGGGTTTTGAGCCGCCGCCGGGCCGCTGAGCAAGGCCACACTCGAAACAGCCCCGATCAATAACCCACTGAATATTCTGATATTTTTCATGATTGCACCTCAATTTTTCTGCTTGCCCCTTGAATAGTATCTCCAAGTACTTTAAATTGTAAAGTGAAATTGGAGAAATCATATGACCCAACCTGGACAGGATGTGGCGAGCGATCTCGCTTATGTAAAAAGTCTCGCTGAAGAAGGACGTGATGCGCCCTTACTCGGCGGACGCTATTACCTGATATGGGGCGGGCTGATCGGTTTGGCGGCGCTGTTCGCTTATCTTGATGATGTTGAGGCCATCTCATTAGGGGCCGCCAGCGGCTACGCCCCCTGGGTTACTGCCGGCGTCATTGGCTGGATATTATCGTTCACAGTTGGTCGCGGCGCGAGCGCCAAACCCGGCGCCTTAACCCTCGGCAACAAAACCGCGTTTGCCGCATGGCTCGCCGTCGGCATCTTCATGACAATATTTTTTATCACCATGACCATCATCCACGACAACTATACGCAGTTCGGCGTTCCACCTTACTTCCTCTTTAATTTCATGTTCCCGGTCTCCTTCGGTTTTTACGGCGTTGCCTTTTACGCCACGGCTGTCGCGGCGCGCCTTAGCTGGCTAAAGGGCATTGCTGTTTTGTCGTGGCTGTTCTCAGTGGTGTGTTTGTTTATGCTCGGCAGTCAGCACCTCTTGCTTGTCGGCGCAGTGGGTTCATTTTTTTGCGCCGCCCTGCCGGGACTTCTTTTATTGCGGAGCGAACCAAGCGACATTGTTTAGATGACCGAAACGCCTTCAGACTTTGACTATCGCGAGATCGATGATGTGATCCATGGCCGGGTCCGTCTCGCTGTGATGGCGTATTTGTCTGGCGCGGGGTCAGCTGATTTTAATGAGCTGAAAGCAAAAATCGGCGGCACCGACGGCAACCTATCGGTGCATATCCGCAAGCTGGAAGAAGCCGGTTATATCCGTGTCGAGAAGAAATTCGCGGGCCGACGCCCGTTGACGATCTGCCATCTGGAAAAATCCGGGCGCGAGGCGTGGATCGCCTACATCACCCGGATGGAAGAGTTCATGCGCCCAAAAGCGGCTGAATAAACCCCGACCCTTAGCGCCGCGACGATAAAAGCCGCGCCACCAGCCAGATCGGAATAACGATGGCCGCGCCGATCACCAGATAGGTCGCAATATTGAGGGCGATTTCGCCGACGCTCTCACCCAATGTGCTGATCAGGCCTTTGACGCTTTCAAAGATCCCACGCCAGAAGTCGATGGCGCCGACCCCCAGAAACGAGAAAATGGCGCCGACAATGATGCTGGCGACCAACAGCTTGATGATCGTGCCGCCCGTGTTGGACCCAAAAAAGCGGGATTTAAGATCGTCGTCGGCCATGAGCGCCCTCCTATTAGAGCCTGATCCTAGAAATCTTAAGCTTGGCCAAGAGTATTAAGGATCAGGCGTTCCTCTCGGCAAATCCATACTGCTGCGGCTCTAACACTTAAAGAGCAAGAGCCTGTTGGGCATGAATACCCAACATATGAACGTCTGACCATCTCTTTTCACGTTGTTGCCGACCTATTCGCTTGGCTCTTGGTGGAAAGGACGGAGATCAAACGGATATTCGACCTCACCACTCGACCTTTCCGACGAAAGCCGGAATCCAGAGATTGCGCGCCACAAAGACAAATTGTTAGCTGGCCGATCGCACAGGCTTTTCAAGATTCTTCAATCATCAGCCTGACCGGAAATATTTCTGGACCCCGGCTTATTGCATGCGCGCCTTCGCGCGCGGGCGCCGAGGAGAACGGAGGATGGGCGCTCAATCCCTCCCCCGCTCATCCCGGACTTAATCCAGGATCCATCAAACGCATGATGGCGCGCAAAGCGCGACCTTCTTTATAAACTGGATTCCCGCTTTCGCGGGAATAAGCGGATAGAGGGGCGCCCAACCCCACTATCTAGCCTTTCCGGCGCCCCTTCATATCAGGTCGCTTTTAAGCCTTCATCGCATCGATGAGTTCTGAAATCGCAACCCGCAGAGAACCAATTTCTTCGCGGATCACATTGATCGCCAGCTGTGTTTCTGCGACTTCTTCGGCGCCGATTTCATCCGCCTGGTCGTGAAGGTCGCTTTCCGCCGTCTTTAGTTTCTTCTCAACCCGGTTAAAGGCGATGTTTGTTGCGGTTGATACGGTCGCGCTGGCAGCACTCAGCGCCACTTTAACGATGACGCCGCCGCCGGGCGTTTCGCTTGCTTCTTCGCGCGCTTCTTCCACTTCTAAAATCGCTTCTCTTATTTCCTCGCGAGCGTCAGCCATTTCGGTGCGAATTTCTTCAATGTCATCCGCATCCATATCAATCAGCTGTTGAAGCAGGTCTTCGTCGTCATCGAAGGAAAACCCGTTAAACGAGATTTCATGATCATCGTCAGGGTCATGAGCGGCGGCGCTTGTTGGTACAGCAACAGCTACTGACAAGGCGGCAGCGCCGGCAATCATCAATGCGCGCATCGGGTCTGTAATTCGGGCAAGCCCCTTTTGGGTATTGGCCTGGGATTTCGTTTTAAACATTTCTCTGGTCCTTTTCTTTGGTTCTGATCGCTTTTTTATTTTTATGGATACGCGACAAGTACGAAAGACAATCTGGCCCCAACCTTAAAAAGCCTCAACTGCTTTGCGATCAACCGTTGCCAAAAGACGCTGAGCGCCCGCCAATCAAGGGGTTACGCGGCCTCTCCGCCATTTTCCATATAGATAGAACGGCAGGGATAAGGGATGGACACGCCTTCCGCATCAAAGCGTTCTTTCACGGCTTTGGTGAGCGCCCATTTAACCGGGAAATAATCACCGCCATCGACCCAGACACGGCAGATAATATCGACCGAGGAATCACCGAGATTATCCACCGCAATCACCGGTTCGGGGTCTTTTTTCGCCCGCGCGTCCTTACTGACTTCGGACGCGATCAGCTCCATCGCCTTGTCGAGATCATCATTGTAGGAAACGCCAAAAACAAAATCGACGCGGCGCGTGTCATAGCCGGCATAGTTGGTGATGACATCGTCAAAGATCTTGCCGTTTGGCACGATCACCATCTTGTTGTCCGGCGTTGCGATTTCCGTTGTGAATAGACCAATCTTTTTTACCGAACCGGAAACCCCGGCGGCCTCAACAAAATCGCCGACATCAAACGGGCGAAAGCTCAGCATCATCACGCCGGAGGCAACATGGCCCAGTGTCCCCTGCAGCGCCAAGCCAATCGCCAGACCGGCGGCGCCAATGATCGCGGCAAAGCTTGTCGTCGGTACGCCGAAAATTCCTAGCGTTGTAATGAGGACAAGCGCGATTAAGCCGTAATAAATGAGACTGGATAAGAACCCGGTCAGCGTGTCATCGATCTTGCCGGTGCGCCCCATCGCATTCGCGGCCACTTTCTTAATGCGGCCCGCGGCCCACAAGCCAATCACCAGAACCAGCAAGGCGCCAACAACACTCGGCAAATATGAAATAGCTTGATCCACCAAGCCTTCAACAAACTGAAACCCGATATCGATATTCTCACTGCTGGCCATAGATTCTATTTCCCAAACTAAACTTTACTGGCGCCAAGGCCCCTTACCCCCCGCCTATAGGGTGATCCGTGAAAAAAGGGGAAGAGAGCGTGGGGGCAACTCCGCTCGCTCACGCTATTGTGCCCGTCCGAGAGGGCTAATTGACTGGTTTTTCGCCCTAATTTCGGCGAAAAGGGCCTATATAAAAGAACTCGAAGAGAGGTCTTGGGATTAGCCCGGTCCGTACCTATATAGGGTTCCGACGCGCCGACAAGAGCGTATTTTGGGGACTTTCGGACACATTAAACGACCCCGCTTTGAAAGAGGGCCTGCTTATTTTAAGGGGCCCGCTTCGCGAGAAGGAGAGACCCGCGACCATGGCAAACGCGCTGACCACAACCACCGCCGGCTTGACCCCTGAGGGGAGCTTGTCGCGCTATTTATCAGAAATTCGCAAATTCCCCATGCTGGAAAAGGATGAGGAATACATGCTGGCGAAGCGTTTCGCCGAACATGAAGATTCCGACGCCGCCCAGCAGCTGATCACATCGCACCTGCGGCTGGTCGCCAAGATCGCCATGGGCTATCGCGGCTATGGCTTGCCGATCGGTGAAGTGATCTCCGAAGGTAATGTCGGCCTGATGCAGGCGGTTAAAAAGTTTGACCCGGAAAAAGGCTTCCGCCTCGCGACCTACGCCATGTGGTGGATCCGCGCCTCAATTCAGGAATATGTTCTGCGCTCATGGAGCCTTGTTAAAATCGGCACCACGGCGGCGCAGAAAAAACTGTTCTTTAATCTGCGCAAGATCAAAGGCCAGATCGATGCTGTCGATGAAGGCGATC
>BQJH01000105.1 GCA_021604605.1 Hyphococcus sp. | reverse complement strand
CAAGCGAGTTCTCTTTGATATCATCAAGCGGCTCAAGCAACGGTTCGCGAACGGAAAGTGCTGTGGCGCCCGCACGCGAGTAACCAGTAAATTTCGCCGGGTCGGTGCGCAGCCAGAATACGGGATCTATTGTTCGGTCTGCAGCGGACCCAATGCCTGCGCGCAATGAGCTTGGCCCAAAGAATGGCAGGAATAGATAAGGACCCTGCGGCGCCCCCCACACAGCAAGGGTCTGGCCAAAATCTTCAGAGTGCTGAGGAATACCTATCCGTTCCGCAGGATCGCCCATACCGCCAAAGCCAATGGTGGTGTTAATCGCAAAACGACTAGCTGTCTCGCCGGCGCGTTTAAACTCCCCTTGCAAAAGGTCATTAACAAGAGTGACAGGAGTACGTGCATTGGCGAGAAGGTTACGGATGCCTTTTCGTTGTTTTTTGTGCGTTGTCGCGCGGTAGACTTTTGCCGCCGGGATCAACAAGGCCTCATCCACGACATTATGGACCGCAAACATTTTCCGGTTGAAGCCTTCCCATGGATCACCTTCGCTGACCGCGGTTGCCTCAGCGCGCTTTAATTCCTCTTTGACGTCTTCAGGAGAACCGGTCGTAGAGAGTTGCGCCTGAGCGCCGCCCGCCGCGAAAACCGCCATGAGAATCGATGAGATTCCTGTGATGAAAAATTTACCGCCCACGCGCCTCGCTCCGTTCCTGCAAAACTCTGATGCCACAAAGTGTCTATTTCACGGCAAAAATAAAGCTCTTCAGCGCGCGAATACAGCTATCTTTTTGCATATTCTCCTGCTTGTGGCGCCCGAAAAGACGCATGAGCCGGAATATTCAAGGTATTGTCATCATATAAAGATATCTTTATATGATGTTCGATGAATGGAAGGTTCCTATGACCCTGGATGCAACTCTTAGTGTTTTTCGCGCGATAGGCGAGGAAACCCGGTTGCGAATTATGGTTCTGTTGAGCCGGGGTGAGCTAACCGTCAGTGAAATAACGACAATTCTGGGGCAGAGCCAGCCACGAGTGAGCCGCCATCTGAAAATTCTGGCCGATGCTGGCCTTGCTGACCGGCACCGGGAGGGAGCGTGGATGTTTTATCGTCTTGGCGCTCAAGCCCAGAAAGATAAAAGCCTGGCCGCGGTTATGGATGCGGTAGATCTGATGACCGCTTCCGAAGACCGGATTTTGATCCGCGACGAAGAGCGCTTTACCCAGAGCCGGGTCGCCCGTTCTGAACAGGCAGCGGCGTATTTTCAGGAAAACGCCAATCAGTGGAATCGCTTACGGCGATTGCATTTACCCGAACGCGATATTGAAACGCGGATCGTCGAACTGGCAGGGGAAGATAAAGCAGAGCTATTTGTCGATCTCGGCACCGGTACGGGGCGTATGCTGGAAATATTTGCGGACCGGTATCAATCGGGGATCGGTTATGACCTTTCTCACGAGATGCTGGCGATCGCGCGCGCTAATCTTGATGATGCAGGCATTGCGAATGCGCAGGTGCGCCATGGCGATCTATTTACGCTCCCTTTGGAAACGCAAAGTGCAGATATCGTCTGTGTCCATCAGGTCTTGCATTATCTTGCGGAGCCTGAGGCGGCAGTGAAGGAAGCTGCGCGCCTTATTAAACCGGGCGGGCGGTTGATCATTTCTGACTTTGCCCCGCACGATCTTGAATTTTTACGAGATGAACACGCTCATCGACGACTTGGGTTTTCTGATGATGAAGTGCGCGGCTGGTGTGCCAAGTCTGGTCTGCAATTGGAAAAAGTTGAAACGCTTTCACCGTCCTCCGGCGCCGATAATAAACTAACTGTCAAAATATGGCTCTGTACGGCGCCGGCGGATGTACGTCGTTTGCGCACACGCAGCGCCGCATAAGCGAAGAAGTAAAATGTCCGAGTTAAACGTCTCTTTTGAATTCTTTCCGCCAAAAACTGATGCGATGCAGAAAAAACTCTGGTCATCGGTGGAAAAGCTTGCGCCTTTGCAGCCGGATTTTGTGTCCGTGACGTATGGCGCCGGTGGGTCGACGAGAAAACGAACCCACGAAACAGTGACGAGGATTGTTAAAGAAACATCGCTGCCGGTTGCCGCGCATTTAACGTGCGTTGCGGCGGAAAAGTCAGAAATCGACGATGTGTTGAAAGACTATTGGGCAGCGGGCGTCAAGCATATCGTTGCGTTGCGCGGTGACCCGCCTGGCGGCGCCGGTGATCCTTACACACCGCATCCGGGAGGCTACGCCAATGGGGCGGAGTTGGCCGGGGGCGCCCGCAAAATTGCGCCATTTGAAATTTCGGTGGGGTGTTATCCAGAGAAACATCCGGACTCCCCCTCACTTGCTGCTGATATGGATATGTTGAAACGCAAAATCGACAATGGCGCCACGCGCGCCATCACGCAGTTTTTCTATGACAATACGGCCTATCTGAGGTTTCTGGAGCGGGTGCGCAAAGAGGGGATCGATATCCCGATTGTGCCCGGCATTATGCCGGTGACAAGCTTTGCCGGTCTTCGGAAGATGGCGGATATTTGCGGCACGACAATTCCGGGCCGCCTCATCAAGCTTTTTCAAAACCTTGATGACGATCCGGCGACACGCCAGTTGATCGCGGCAACGGTGGCGGCTGAGCAATGTCTTGATCTGGCGGAAGAAGGCGTCAAACATTTTCATTTCTACACGCTTAACCGTGACGAAATGGCGTTTGCGCTTTGTCATATGCTTGGTGTGCGCCCTAAATCTATTCCCGGCGCCAAAGCTTCTGCGGCATAATTTTCCACCCGAACGAAATTGAAGTTTTATATTAAAGAGGCTGGCCGTGGCAAAAGTCTATGAAAGACTGACCGAAAAGCACATTGAATTTATCAAAAAACAAAAGATGTTTTTTGTTGCGACGGCGCCGTTGTCTGCGGATGGTTCTGTGAACGTCTCACCCAAGGGCTATGACAGTTTGAGAATAGTCGACGACACTCATGTTGAATGGGTTGACCTTGGCGGGTCGGGGATCGAAACAGTGGCGCATCTGCGCGAGAATGCGCGCATCACCCTGATGTTTTGCGCTGTAGAAGGCGCTGCGAACATCTTGCGTCTTTATGGCAAAGGTTCGGCCATCACATTCGACGACCCCAATTTTTCTGAAGCGCTTTCTCGGTTTGATGGCTTTGATCGCGGCCGCGCCATTATTCGCATCGAAATTGAGCGTGTTTCAGACAGTTGTGGCTGGGGCGTCCCGTTTTATGAATACAAGGGCGAACGCGATCAGTTGCGCCGCTCGATTGAGCACCGAACCGAAGATGAGTGGAAAAAACATCGTTACAATTCTAATGCTGCATCTGTTGATGGTCTGCTGGGCTTGCTCAACCCAACAGATCAGGCAGGACTATCAAAAATATGAGTACGCAATCGCAAGCGATGTTCGTCAATATTGGCGAACGTACAAACGTGACAGGTTCGGCAAAATTTCGAAAGCTGATCAAAGAAGATCGCTATGAAGAAGCGCTGACCGTTGCACGCCAGCAAGTTGAAAACGGCGCGCAAGTGATCGACGTCAATATGGACGAAGGTATGCTCGACGGTGTTGAGGCGATGGTGACGTTTCTGCGCCTGATCGCTTCAGAGCCGGATATTTCACGCGTCCCGGTGATGATTGATTCTTCTAAATGGGAAGTGATTGAGGCAGGTCTTAAAAACGTGCAAGGCAAAGCGATTGTCAATTCGATCTCTTTGAAGGAAGGCGAAGAGCTGTTTCTGGCGCAAGCCAAGAAGATCATGCGTTATGGCGCGGCCAGTGTTGTTATGGCGTTTGATGAAGACGGCCAGGCTGATACCGCTGATCGCAAAGTGGAAATTTGTACGCGTTCTTATGAGCTGCTGACCAAGGCAGGGTTTCCACCGGAAGATATTATTTTTGATCCGAATATCTTTGCCGTGGCGACGGGAATTGAAGAACATAATAATTACGCGGTTGATTTTATTGAGGCGACTGCACGCATCAAAGAAACATTGCCGCACGCAAAAATCTCAGGCGGCGTTTCAAATATTTCTTTTTCATTCCGGGGGAATGAACCGGTGCGCGAGGCGATGCATTCGGTTTTTCTTTATCATGCGATCAAGGCGGGCATGGATATGGGGATCGTCAATGCCGGGCAGTTGGCGATCTATGACGAGATTGACCCAGCGCTGCGTGACCCGGTTGAAGATGTCATCTTAAACCGTCGCGACGATGCAACAGACCGGCTTTTAGAGGTCGCGGAAAAGTATCGAGGCGAGGCAGGCCGCGCCCAAACCCAAGACCTCACTTGGCGCGAAAACCCGGTGGAAGAACGGCTGCGGTATGCTCTTGTGAAAGGGATTACCGAATACATCATCGATGACACGGAAGAAGCGCGCGCAAAACTCGGCCGCCCACTGCACGTCATTGAAGGTCCGTTAATGGACGGAATGAATGTAGTCGGCGATCTTTTTGGCGACGGTAAAATGTTCTTGCCGCAGGTGGTTAAGTCTGCGCGGGTTATGAAACAGGCGGTTGCCTATTTAACGCCGTTCATGGAGAAGGAAAAAGAAGAGCAGGGCCTCGAGCAGGGCAAGCCCAATGGCAAAATCCTGATGGCGACGGTGAAAGGCGATGTTCATGACATTGGCAAGAATATCGTTGGCGTAGTTTTGCAGTGTAATAATTATCAGGTGATTGATCTCGGCGTCATGGTTCCGTCCGCAAAAATTCTGGCGGAGGCGAAAGAGCACGATGTGGATATCATCGGTGTTTCTGGATTGATTACGCCGAGCCTTGATGAAATGCGCAATCTCGCCTCGGACATGAAGCGCGAAGGATTTGAGGTTCCGCTGTTGATTGGCGGGGCTACAACAAGTCGTGCGCACACGGCGGTCAAGATCGCGCCAAACTATGACAATGGGGTGATCTATGTGACAGACGCCAGCCGGGCGGTCGGCGTGGCGGGTGAACTCATGTCGCAACAGCGGCGTGCCGATTATCTTGTCAAGATTACTGATGACTACGCTAAAGTCCGCGAAAGCTACAACAAAGGCAAAGGCGCGAGTCCGCGCATCTCCATCAAAGAAGCGCGCGCGGAAAAATATGCTATCGACTGGTCAGGCTATACACCGCCGAGGCCGTCTTTTACAGGCGTGGAAGCGTTCCGGGATTATGACCTGGAGACCCTGGTTCGTTACATTGACTGGACGCCGTTTTTTGCTGCATGGGAATTGCACGGTCGCTATCCGAAAATTTTGGAGGACTCCAAAGTTGGGGAGGCGGCGCGATCTCTTTTTGAGGATGCGCAGAAAATGCTGGAACGCATCGTCAATGAAAACGCGCTGACGGCTCATGGCGTTGTTGGTTTCTGGCCCGCGAATGCGTGGGGCGATGATGTTATTCTCTATAAAGATGAGAGGCGTGATGAGAAGCTTGCGGCTTTTCATGGGTTGCGCCAGCAAATTGCCAAACGGTCCGGCGGCGCCAATTACTGCCTGTCTGATTTTATTGCACCGGAAGGTGCTGGCATAAGTGACTATGTGGGTGGTTTTGCCGTTACCGCGGGCATCGGTGAGGAACAATTTGCCGAGAGTTTTGATCGACAAAATGACAATTACTCAGCAATTCTGTCTCAGTCCTTGGCGGACAGGCTCGCAGAAGCTTTTGCCGAACATATGCATGAACGGGTTCGCCGTGAATTTTGGGGCTATGCAAACGACGAGACATTATCAACGGAAGCGCTGATTAAAGAAGAGTATCAGGGCATTCGTCCGGCGCCCGGTTATCCGGCGCAGCCAGACCACACAGAAAAGAAAACGCTCTTTTCGTTATTAGAACCTGAAACCAATGCTGGTATTTCTCTGACGGAGAGTTTTGCCATGACGCCGCCATCATCGGTCAGCGGGCTATATTTCTCACATCCGCAATCACTTTATTTCGGGGTCGGTAAAATTGAACGCGATCAACTGGAAGATTATGCCAAACGTAAAGGTATGGCGGTTAAAACAGCGGAGCGCTGGTTATCGTCGATATTAAACTATGACCCGGACAAGAATTGAGTCCCGCTCAAGTAATAAGAGCTATCACGAACAGGGCAGCGGCCATTAACACAGCGCCGCATACGAGACCGCCCAATATTATGCCAATATCCCGGAAATTTGCGCCCATTTGATTGCTCCCACTGGATGCGTCTCAAGACAATGAGATGCGAAAATCTCGTGCTTGCCAAGAGGGGTTTTCCCTCGTGAGCGCAAGAGGTGCGCAGACGGTCGAGTAAGGCGGCAAAATTTCTATGAAAATAATTTCTCGAATATTTTCCACAGTTGGGTTGGCGAACGGTCATGTTGTGCAGGATAAAGGCTGGCGCTTGACGCAGGAGAGAGTAAAAGCAGCGCCATGAGTCTCTGGGACCGCATAGAAACCGCAATCGCAAATACCCGTCGGCGCACCTTTGGGGCGTTGCTGGACAGACTTGCTGCGCAAAAGCAACGCCGCAACGAGGCGGCTTTTTCAATCGCCTTGATTGCCCTTTCGGCGAAAATGGCCAAGGCGGACGGCGTTGTCACGGATGATGAGATCGACGCATTTCGGGACTTCTTCCAGTTTCCTCCTGAAGAAGCCAGCAAAGTGCGGATGGTCTATCAACTGGCGCAGCAGGATGTCGCTGGTTTTGAAGAGTATATCTCCAAGGTTGCGAAAATCTTCGCTGAGGCGCCGGAAGTGCTGGAAGATGTACTCGATTGTCTTTTCCATATTGCCGTGGCGGATGGGGTTGCCCATCCTCGTGAACTGGAGTTGCTTGATCGTGCAGCCGTCGCATTTGGCGTTAAAGGCGCTTCCTATAGTCGATTAAAAGCGTCTCATCTTGGGCTCGGCGAAGATGATCCATATTTGATTTTAGGGGTAGATCACGGGATCAGCGCGGAAGAGGTGAAGGCGGTTTATCGTGGGCTTGTACGCGATCACCACCCTGACGCCTTGATGGCGCGCGGCGTTCCGCCGGATCTCGTGAAAATCGGCGAGGGGCGTATGGCTGCAATCAATACCGCTTATGAGCGAATTTTAACCGAAATTGCATAAGACTATTGTCTAATTCTGTGCTTGGGGCTGGACGCATGGTCCGGCCTTTGCTTTGATAAAAAATGTAACCATCACTAGTTGCGTTGGATGCCCATGACACAAATACAAAGACTGAATAAAATTTCTGAAGACGCTGAAGCGTCTGGATTTTATAGACGTCTTTGGGATGCGTTGATTTTTATAGCTGTGCTTATTGTTTCTGCACTGGCAATCTTAGCCGTTGCGCTTGTCACGCCGTTCCTCCTCGTCATCTCTGTTCTTGCGGGCCTTTTGACGAAACAATCGGGCGCCTCATCATGGCGTCCTGCTGGGGTATAAACCCGCGCATAGATATTGCTCACCTAATTTGTCATCATAGAAAATTTCGATTGATCTCATACCGCTTCCGGGCGTAGGGCGTCTGTGATCTTAATTGGAGCACTGGTCTGTGAGCGCCCGCGAAGTCACAATATTGATCTTGATGTGCCTTGTCTGGGGCTTTCATTTTGTTGTTATCAAAACAGCGGTGACGCAATTGCCGCCGATATTTTATGCGGCGGTGCGCATGACGCTCGTTGCCGCGTTGATGGCGCCGTTTCTGCGTTGGCGTAAAGGCCAGATGGCGCGGATTTTTGGCGGCGGTATTTGTCTGGGCGTTTTGAATTACTCGTTAATGTTTACCGGTTTGAAATTTGCCACCGCGTCAACGTCCGCCATTGCGATGGAGCTCTATGTTCCGTTTGCGACGATCCTGTCTTTTCTCTTTTTGGGCGACAAGTTTGGGTTGCAACGCAGCCTGGGCATCGCGCTTGCGTTTGCCGGGGTCGCGGTGATTGCCCTGGCGGGCAGCGATGAGGTCGGGCCGGAAACACGTCTGAAATTGGGGATCGGGCTTGTTGCTGCTGGCGCTTTCGTTGAGGCGGTGGGCGCCGTCTTCGTCAAGCAATCCGTTTCCTTTAAACCCCATGAGCTTATGGCCTGGTTTGGCGTCATTGGCGCGATTGGCCTTTGGATCATGACGGCGGTTTTTGAGAGCGGCCAGCAGGAAGCATTTGCTGCATCCAACAAAACACAGATGATCGGTGCGATTTTATATTCGGCGGTGGGCGCCTCGATTTTCGGCCACACGGCTTATTACTGGTTGATCAAGCGCTTGCCTGTAAGTCTTGTGGCGCCAAGCGTTCTGTTAACGACTGTGATTGCTGTGTTCTCAGGGGTTTTCCTTCTCGGGGATCCGTTTGGCGTGCCGATGATTATTGGCGGATTGATGACGCTTGCCGGTGTTGGCGTTGTGCTTTTGCGCACGGCCAAAAAACAGGACATAAAAGCGCCGCTAAATGAGTCTGGGATAACGCCATGAAAATAATTGACGCCCCTTCGCCAAATTTTGATGATCGTGGCCGCTCGATAGACATGATCATCCTGCATTATACGGGTATGCCAACCGGGGCTGAGGCGCTGGCGCGGCTTCGGGATGCGCAAGTGAAAGTATCAGCTCACTATCTTGTCGAAGAAAATGGCGATGTTTACCGACTTGTTGAAGAAGATAAACGCGCCTGGCATGCCGGTGTTGGCAGCTGGAAAGGCGAGAGCGATATTAATGCGCGCTCCATCGGGATTGAAATCGTCAATCTCGGACATGAATGGGGATATCGGGATTTTCCTGAAGGGCAAATCGATGCTGTCGTAAACCTCGTTCAGGATATTCGTACACGCCATAAAATTTCGCCGGCCATGGTGTTAGGGCACTCCGATATTGCTCCCCGTCGCAAAGAAGATCCCGGCGAAAAATTCCCTTGGGAAAAATTGGCCGATGAGGGCTTGGCGCTGGCGCCTTTTTCAGCTGACCCCAATACCGGGAATGATATTTCTTATGATGACGCTCTAAAGGCGCTGGGCGATATCGGGTATGATGCGCCTCAAGGCGATCACGCGGCCGCATTACTCGCTTTTCAGCGTCGCTTCTGTACACAGTCTTTAGGGCAAGGTTTTGATGCAAGAACCAAGGCGGCTTTGATGCAGGTTTTACAATCTAGTTGAGCGGTAGCGCCGGTAATAGCGCCAGATACTTTTAAGCGCGAATGCACTGGACAGCTTACTTTGTGCAAGACCTGACGACAGAAAACTTGACCCGCAATCATTTTATCAGCACAGCTTTGCGCGCCAGACGGTCGGACGGCCGCGTTGAGCTTTTGCTCACCGAGGAAAGTCCGGGCTCCATGGAGACAAGGCGCCGGGTAACGCCCGGCCGG
>BQJH01000104.1 GCA_021604605.1 Hyphococcus sp. | reverse complement strand
CTGGGGATATTGTGGCGACGATCTATGAAGACGGCGTCATTCTTGAGGTTTCAAGCTCTGCATCGGACATTATTGGCGCCGCGGGCAACCTTGTTGGCCGGTCGCTATTTGATTTTGTCAGCCGGAATGACCGGGCGGCGATCCGTTCAGCCATGGATTTTGCCAGTGAGAGCGGGGCCTATAGCGATCCCAAACGCCTGACCGCACAGTTCCAGCTATTGCGGGTGCGCCGAGCGGCGGCTTCAGCTGAGGTCACATTCAAACCGATTGGCCGGGGCAGGCTTCAGGCGCTGATTCGAGATCGCGGCGAGGCTTTTGCCAAAGTGCGCGAGGCGCGGATCACGGCGCAGCAAGATACGGCGCCCGCCCTGAACACATCTATGAACACATCCACGAACCCATCTCTCGTGCAAAGCGACATGATGGCCGATCTCAGCCATGAGATGAAAACGCCCTTGAACGCGATCATGGGTTTTGCGGATGCTATGCGGGCGGAAACTTTCGGCCCGCTGGGTCATGACAAATATAAAGACTATGCCGAGGACATTCATGCGTCGGGCGCCCATCTGATGGACCTCATCGCAACGGTGCTTGATTATGCGAAATCGCAAACCGGGCAATATATGATCGATCCGGTTCTCGGCGATCCGGGCACGGTGATTACGGAATGCGCGGCGATGATCCGCGGCGAAGCCGAAAAAGCCGGGCTTGATTTAACGGTTTCGATCGAACCTGACTTGCCGGAAACCATGATCGACGCACGGGCGGTGCGCCAGATCCTGATCAATCTGTTGTCGAATGCCGTGAAGTTTACAAAGACTGGCGAGATCGCCTTGTCGGTTTCAGAAAAATGCGGCGCATTGGATTTTGTTGTGCGTGACACCGGCGTCGGCATGAACGATGTTGTCCTGTCGAAGCTTGGCGGGCGGTATTCCGACACGCATAAAAATGGCGTGCGCGGAACAGAAGGAACCGGCCTTGGCCTGTCCCTGGCTTTTACGCTGGCGAAACTCCATGGCGGCGCCTTGAAAATTTCTTCTACGCCGGGCGAGGGAACAACGGCGAGGTTTACACTGCCGGTGCGACGGTCCCTTGATGGGCTTCAAGCCAATGATGCGACGCCGTTTGCCGCGAACCGTTCAATCTCTGATGTGCAAAGTCAGCTTGATCGCGTCAATGCTTTCCGGCGTGAGCGGGCGAGTGCGGCCTGAAAAGCTTTTTCGCTACAATAAACTCCACTGACCAACGGCAACCGCCCAGAACGCGATGACAGCGTTCGCGGACATATGCGCCATGATCGCGCCGGTCACTTTGCCGGAACGATAAAGCGCGATGGCAAAAACAACACCCGCCAGCGCGCCTGATAGCCATCGATCATGGAGGACGGCGAACAGTCCCGAGCTGATAATCAGCGCTTTCCAGGAGAACGCGCCTTCGGCGACGGTTTCAAATTTATCGGCAATGAGTTTGCGGTGGAGATATCCCCGGAAGGCTAATTCTTCAGCAATTGGTACAAGGATGATTGTACCGAACAGCCGCATGCTGATCCAAAGAACCATCGCCATTGGCGTTAAAGTGGTGAGCCAGTCACCAAGCTCGCTGGTTTCGCCGCGGCCGGGGTCGGTTGCGATCCATATAACGCCAACAAGGGCGCCGAGAAGAAGCGGTTCCGCCTGCAAGCGCCAGCCAAGATTGATGTAGAACCGCCAACCCGCCAGTAAGGCGATGCTAATGGCGATGACGCGCAGGGCGTAAAGCCAGAACCCTTCGGCCGTAAAAGCGGCGGCGACAATACCGGCGGCTGTCATGGCGAGAAACGGCGCCAGAAGACGCAACGCCTCCGTAAAGGCAGGCGAGGCCGGTTCGGTGGAAGCGGTTGCGCCGGTATGAAAAAACCGGAGCTGGTGGGTCGCCAGCATGATGCCGATCGTCACGATTAAAAACATCATCCAACCGGCCTGAGAGTGAAATCCGGTGATCGCAACTTCTGGTGACAGATGCGCCCCCAAGCTGATCAAGGCGGCAATGCGCACGCTGTTGAGAATCCAGATCGCGATGATGCCAATCGGCAAGATGAGATATGCGTTCGGGAAGCGTAAAGCGGAGCGGAAAATCCAGAGATAGATGCTCAAAAAGACAGTGACGAGGCCGATGCCTTCATAGCCGGAACAGGCGGCGGCGATATTCACGCGAAAACCGTTGGCGCCGAGAACGCGTTCAGCCGGGTCTTTCACGACATCCTGTTCATATAAGTCGAGCCAGAACGCCGAGACGTTAAACGTCGCTTCCGACAACAGGCTCCATGATTGCTGAGACATGGCAGACGCACTCGCCACAAGAATAGCCGCGCCAACAGCAAGAAGGATCTGCCAGCGCTCGTCCGCAATCATTTTTTTGATGAAACTGACAGGCGCAACCGACAAGGCAAGCATGGCGTAAAGCGCCATGACGCCGAGTGACCAAAGAGTGAATAAAGCCCAGGGCGGGCGTGCGCCGTTGTGCTGGTTCAACATGAAAGTTGCGCCGAGCAGACAGAGAAATAAAACGCCATTGGCGATCAACCAACGTGACCAGCGATCACCATCGTAAATGGTTTTCCATTGGGCGAGATAGGTTTGTCTTTTTGGCGCCAGCAACACCGCGAGGGCGGTCATGAAAAAGATTGACGGCGCCACCAGCGTGCGCAGAACAACCCGGATGGTGAGCCATAGAGGGTCACTATCGTTAATCGTTAGCGGGTCGTAAAAGAATGCCAGCAGCGGCAATTCTATCAACGCCAGAATAAAAACGATCCCAAGACTGGCGTAAAGCCGCGATGGCGCCGCTTTCTCGGTCAAGGGATAGGAAGAAACGTCCGCCATTTATCTTGGTATATCCGCTTTAACGTTGCAGGTCTCTGATACTAGCAAGAATAATACCTGTATTTGATGGGGAGGCCGATAAAAAAAGCCCCTCCGATGAGGGGCTTTTTCGTAACCGATAAAGGTAGATTTATTTGCGTTTTGCGCGCTCACGAATGATCGCAGCTGCGCCTACCAAAAGCGCCACAGCGGCAATTGCCGGACCCGCGCCCATTTCTGGTACTTGTGGCGGTGCAGTCACAGTGCCTGCCCAAGCCGGGGCAGTAAGAAGCGTGACTGACGCCGTTAATAGAAGTTTTTTCATGGCTTATGTGTCCCTTGTTCTTAACGCTTAGTTTTTTCACGGATGATTGTTGCTATGCCTACTAATAGTGCGATGGCGGCAACACCTGCGCCCACACTCATTTCAGGAACATCCGGTGACGGCGCTGTAGCCCAGGCTGGCGCCGTTAAAAAAGTTGTCATTGCTGTGGCCATTATTGCTGTGATCGTAAATGTTTTCATCACCATCTCCCTCATCAGCTTTATAGCTTATTACACTTAGGAAGCATTCGCAAATGAATACCGCTCATGGTTGCAATCGGGTAGTGAGTAACGCCCATAGAGAGACTGTTGTGCTGTTCAGGCTGTTTTGTAGCGAGTAGAGAGCATTTTAACCTAATGGCAGAGGCTCTACACCGCAGAATTGGTCGGGATTTTGCACGGAATTTTACAGTAAGACCAACAGAATCATGTAAACGCAGAAATGATGGAAATGGATTTTCTTGATCTCTTCAAAGGCTGGAACGCGATTTTTTATTTAATCGGCGTACTTTGTATTGGTCTTATCCTTGAGCAGATTATTCCGTGGCGACGCGGCGTAAATGTAAATCCGATACGGTGGGCGCGAAATGCGTCCATGACTTTTTACGGGGGAATTATTCTAGGGCTAGTGCCCTTTCTCGGCACCTATGCAGGATCGGTTTCGGCCGCCGAGAATGAAATAGGGATCTTTTACCAGACTGGCATTCCTATAGGCGTGAAAATTGTTATCTCGGTGATTGTCTTTGATCTCGCCACCTATATCGAACATCGGCTTTTGCATCAGTATTACATTTTCTGGCGTACACATCGCTCGCACCACGCTGATACAATTATTGATGCGACAACGTCATTACGGTTCCATCCATTTGAATCGATTCTGCGCTCTATATTTGGCATTTGTTTTGTTTATTTGCTCGGGATACCGGTCAGCGCGGTCCTGATTTATTACGGGATCAATGTGATCTGGAACACGCTTGGCCACACCAATATTGCTCTGCCCCCGGCAATTGATAGGCTTGTTTCCCGCATTTTCATTACGCCGCATATGCACAGGCTGCATCACTCAACCCAGCCAATACATCTTGATAAAAACTTCGGGACGATTTTCTCTATCTGGGATCAGCTATTCGGAACCTTTTGCGGCCCATGGGAATTAAGCGAAGATGAAGAGTTTGGTCTCGACGGGCCGGAACAGATCACGGTGGACAGTTTTTCTAATATTATACTGGACCCGTTTCGGACGCCTGAAAATCGCGCTATTCCGAAACCTGATTAACCCATAAAAAAGCCGGCTGCTCTCGCGAACAACCGGCTCATATTTGTCTCTTTAAAATGGTCGCGCTTATTTTCGTTTGCTGCGCTCACGAATGATCGCGGCGGCGCCAACAAGTAAGGCAACGGCTGCGACTGCAGGACCAGCGCTCATCTCTGGTACTTGTGGGTCCAGACCTGCGGCTGATGCTGGCGCCGCCAAAAGTACGAGGCTCGCGCCAAGTAGAAATTTTTTCATATTCTTGTCCCCTGTTATTTTCGTTTGCCTGTTATTTTCGTTTGATTGTCTCGCGAATGATCGCGCCAATACCGGCAAGTAGTGCAATCGCCGCAATGGCTGGTCCAGCACTCATTTCCGGCACTTGCGGAGACACCGCCCATGCTGGCGATGCGATCACCGAAATCGTTGCTGCTGTTAGTAAAATTCTCATCCCCACCTCCCAATTAGAGTATCAACTCTAAGCTGGTTGCAAGCGGTGTGCAAATGCATACTGCTTTAGGTTGCATTTTGGAGCGGAACAGCTCTTCAAACACGTTATTTAACCAATGAAATGCGCCTATAAGGCGTCGTATTGTTCTTTTTGGCCCCGACGCCGCCACGTATTATGGTTCTAGTTGGCCGGTAAAATGCATATGAGCGCTGTTATGGATGAAAGCATTTTCGATATTTTTAAAGGCTGGAACGGGATCATCTTCCTGATTTCCGTCCTCGCCAGCGCTCTCATCCTTGAGCGGATTATTCCGTGGCGCAGAGAAGATAAAGTCGATGTCTGGCGATGGGCCAGAAATGCGTCGATGACGTTCTATGGGACAATCTTCTTAAGCTTGGCGCCTTTTCTCGGCACATATCTGGGGGCGGTTGTTGCAGGCGAGCAGGGGATTGGCCTCTTCAACGCGATCTCGGTGGGATTATGGGTTCAAATCCTTGTCTCTGTCTTCGTTCTCGACTCGCTCACCTATATTGAGCATCGTTTTCTGCACAAATATTATATTTTGTGGCGCGCGCATCGCGCCCATCATGGCGACACGCAAATTGACGCCACTACTTCATTGAGGTTTCATCCGTTTGAAACGCTGTTGCGGTCCGCTTTCGGGATTCCGTTTATCTTTATGCTTGGTGTGCCGCCGGAAGCGGTGCTGGTCTATTTTGCGGTAAACGTTTTGATGAATACATGGAGCCACGCCAACATTACGTTGCCCGGATCAGTGGACCGGGTTATTTCCAAAGTGATCATCACACCGAACATGCACCGGCTGCACCATTCAGCTTTGCCGGAACATCTCGATAAAAATTTCGGGACGATCTTTGCCATGTGGGATCAACTCTTTGGCACCTATTGCGGCCCCGGCGAGCTTGCCGATGATGAACCTTTCGGTCTTGATGGGCCGGAGGAAATTTCTCCGGACAGCTTCGCCAATATCGCGCTGGACCCGTTCCGTACGCCGGAAGCCGCTGCAATCCCTAAAGCGACCAATAGCGGTAAGATTATTCGCCTTTAAACTCCGGCTCGCGTTTTTGCATCATCGACATCATACCTTCTTGGGCATCGGCGCTGGCCGCAACTTTTTGAAAATTTGGCAGTAATGCCCGCGCGGCGGCAAGGGGCCCCTCCTTCTCAGCGAGGCGGGCATTGGCGATTGTCGCCTGTACACCCAGCGGTGCGTTTTTCGCGATACGCTCGGCGATCTCCATTGCGCGATCCAGGTGTTCGCCGGGCTCAGTAATTTCTTGAACCAGTCCCAGCCGGTGAGCTTCAGTGGCGTCAAAGTCATCACCCGTCAGTAAGTACCGCATCGCATTGTGCCATCCGAACCGTTCCGGCATACGAAAAGTTGCCCCGCCCATGGGGTATATGCCGCGCCTGACTTCTGACTGGGCAAAGATGGTATCTTTAGCGGCGACAATAATGTCGGCGGCCAAGGCAAGTTCAATGCCGGCTGTATAACACCGACCGTGTATCGCAACGACAACCGGCTTCGTGCATTCGCGCAACTCGGCGCCATCACGATCCAGTCGAAAAGGATTAGCAAGCCCCTCATCTTCAAAATCATTGTTGGCCATGCGCGGCGCCATATCCATCAGATCAAGACCGCCTGTAAAGTTGCGCCCATTGGCGCAAAGAACACCGCACCGCAGCGCCGGGTTGTCTGATAATTCTGTATAGGCGGCGCCAATCCCGCGGATGATGTTCCAGTTCAAGGCGTTACTTTTGTCAGGCCGGTTCAAGGTGATTTTTAGAATATGGCCTGTCGTTTCGGTAATGAGGTCATCGGTCATAAAGGGCCTATCGGGTCTGGTAAAATAGATGAGATCAGCATATCGGGCGGGAAAGATAATTCCCACTGCAATCTCTTCATCGCCTATAGTAAGGCTGTATCGGATAAATCAGACAGGCTGGTATGACAGAGCCGCGATTGAAAACAGAAATTCGTGTCAGTGCGCATTTGCGCCGGGTGCAGGCGGCGGGGTCGTTTGCGGCGATTGCGCGAAAAGGCGACCCGGATGCGGGTGCGGTTGCGGTGAAGCTTTATCTTGGCGCCCGGCGGGCGCGCTTGTTTGTGCAGAGCCGTGATCTCGATGGCAATTCTATCTGGCGCGAACCGTTTGAAGGCGACGAGGTTGAGGAAGGTTCAGAACAAATCATTGACGCCTGGCTTGCCAAGGAGATTAATATCGATCCCGACCTTTGGGTAGTAGAGATTGAAGACCGTGAGGGCCGGGCGTTTCTGGATTGATTAGCCCGTTGCCCTAACCACCGGCCTTCCCGGGAAGGTCATGAATTTTCGGGGTTTGAGCGCCCGTCGCTTTCACTATTTTGTCGTTGGCGCGCGTGCGCACACGCCAGAACCGCATGATGCGTTCAGCGCTTTCTCTGGGAATCTTCGTATAAAGATGAAATAGGCGCAAGGATTTAGGGTCGCGGGTTTCATGCCGATCGAGAGCGCCGACAATCTTTGCAAAGCTGTTGCGTTCAAACCCGGCGCTGCGCGCGGCAATGGCAAGCGCCTCCCATGACTTGTCTTTCAAAATCACATGGGCGGTCGTCGGGTCTGCGCCAATATTGTAGGCAAAAGCCAGCACAAACGGTTTTAAAGCATGGTTGGTAAGCAGAATGTTTAAATAGCGTTCATTAACGGCGTTGGCATTTATCTGATCGACGATTTCCTGATAGAGCCGGGCAGGCTCACTTGAGCGATCACGGGCCGCGCGGGACGCGGCCATCGCATGAATTTTTTGACGGTTGGTTTTAACCGCTTCGCCCACGAGAGACGGGTCAAGAAAATCAGCGCGTTTTAAAATTTCTGATTTCAATGTTGACGGCACAAAGAAATACATCCGCGTCAACAAAAGAGGCGGCAAGTCAAACCGTTCAATCATCGGTTTTTGCAAAGCATCGACTTTGCGTGCGTGACCAACCAGCTCTTCCATGGCGTCGGGGGCAATACTGGCGCCCTGGTTGAGCGCCAGCGATGCAAGAACGTGCGTGTCCCCATGTTGAATGAGGGCGTGAGAGGTCTGTTCACTTAACTTTCGGCGTTTGGTGATGGCCAGGAGATGCGCCGGACTGGCCTCGCGCGCCAGTTGCACGAGAATATCTTCCTCGAGAACAGGGCTGGCGGCGATAACCGGTTCCGCAATCGCGATCTCATCGAAAGCGAGCTGTTTGATTAGTCCGGGCGGCGCGGTTTTCAAGGCCGCCATCTTCGCGGCGACATCGAGGCGTGTTTCGCTGGTGGCGTCTTTGGCGATATGGCTAAGGATCACGTCAAAATGTTGACGCACTTTGGGTGCATGGCGGTGCGGCGCCGCCATGAACAAACTGACGATCGTTTTCAGCAACGCATCGCGATTTTCACTTGACCTTTCCCGGGCAAGGGCGATCAAATCATTAATGCGTAAAGGGGTGCGCGAGGCTGGGCGCACCGGATCTGTTTTCATACGCCGCTCTCCACAAGTGGGCCTGAGTGTGCGAAGGAAGTGTAAACAAAATATCGATGGCGTTTTGCGCAAAAAGTGAGGAGTTATGCTGTGTTCACTGGAACAATCTTAAAAAAGTTTACCATCATCGGCGCCGCCTTCATGATGTTGGGCGCCTGCGCGACCTTGCCGTCTTCCGGTGGTTTGTCTGGCGCCTCGGGTGATTTTGCGCGGGGCTCCGCACTTGGCGGGTCCCTCTCGGGCGGTGACAGAAACGCCCTTTCTGCCGCCGTCATGCGCGCGATGGAAACGGGCCAGGCGCAGCGCTGGGCCGGCAGCCGCGCGGCAGGTGTTGTCACGCCGGGCGAATATTCTCTCGCCAATCTGAAATCGGACCCCGCCAAACGCATACCCCTCGCTCATAAAGGCATTGAGCTTAATCATGCCATGGAAACGGAGTTGGGGCTTTATGTTCTGACCCGTAATTCCAATATTCGCGTTGGTCCGGGAACGGATAAATCAAAAGTTCAAATCCTTAACGCTGGCGCCGGCGTTGAAGTTGTCGGCGGCGTTATCGGTGAAAACTGGATGCTGGTGGCCCATGAAGGCCGGATTGTCGGCTATGTTTTCCGTGATCTGTTAATTAAGGCGCCGGGGACAGAACTTGATCTTGCGGGCGGGCCGCATCGCCGGCCGATCTTGTGCCGCGAACTTTCCCAGAAGGTCAGCATTTTCAGTGAGAATGATGAATGGACGGGTGCGGCGTGCCAGGCCGGTAGTAGTTGGCGAGCAGCGCCCGAACCCGTGATCGAAATTGACCCCGACGATGATGATTTGTTAGGCCTTTAAGGTAGATTAGCCAGCCGTTCTATCGAATCTGCAGCGCTTGTCGGTGATGAAATTGCGATCAGAATTGAAATACTGGCGCATAAGATCGAAGCGTGACGAACTAGTCTTGCTCGTTTTCAAGCGCCTTTAGAGCGGCGAGAAAATCAGGGTGATCCGGG
>BQJH01000103.1 GCA_021604605.1 Hyphococcus sp. | reverse complement strand
GAGGTCGATGAAATCGCGCGCCGCCACGCCGAAGACGTCAAGCAACGCATCAAGAGACTCAAATCGCTCGAACGCGAACTGAGTCGCATGATCAAGGAATGCAGCGTCGACAAAATATCGGACTGCCGCGTGATTGAAATTCTATCCAATCATGCGCTCTGTCCCACTGAGCATGGGAATTAGATCGGCTGCGATAAATCGACGAGCAATCGTTCAACAAAAATAGTTGTCGTATTTACCGTCTACTTTTTGTGAAAGAAAATATACTTCACAAACGCCGCAATTCCCAAAAGCAGAAACACCGCGATCAACAACATCACGACAGCCCCTCCGGGGCCCATCATCATTCCTCCTTCCATCATGGCGAAATCCCTTTTTCTTTTCCAAATAGACCGCTCTTCAAACGAACAAATGCTCACCGCCGTGGTTCCAATTAATGTCAATCCGCAAATGCAATTCTGCCTGCTGCTGGAATAATCTCCTGGTTCATAAGCAAAGCCCGCCAGTTCCAGACGAAGCAAAGACCCCGAACAAGGTAAAGTGTGAGAATCGTAGTGCTAACACTGTTCTCGATCATTGGCGCGGCTATGTGGTGATTGAAGGAGGCGGACGATTATTGCTTGGATTCACTATCACCAGCGGAGCGCAGACATTAACGCTTGATTCTGCCTAATAACACTAATCAGATTTCCTTGGGCGCCGAAATCTAGCTATTGCTGGGCGCTCCATCGATATGATACTGGACGCTTGGCTCTTCACCGCCCGCAATAACATTGTTACAGACGTTTGGTCAGCGGGCGACAAATCATGTCGGAGTAGCGTGTAGACGAGAATAAAAATTCACAGCGCTATTTGGTCACCATCAAACACATCAGGGCGGATTTGTGGCGGAACTTGGATACCGATTAATTCGTGATGAAATACTTGAACGGATTTCAAGGGGCGAATGGGCGCCGGGCTCGCTATTACCTGCAGAAGCAGACTTAGCGAAAGAATACGACTGCGCGAGAGGGACCGTAAATCGGGCGCTGCAGTCGCTTGCCGAAGAAGGCATCATAGAGCGCAAACGTCGTGCGGGCACACGCGTTAAGGCCCTGCCAGCGAGAAAGGCGAAATTTGAAATTCCAATTATTCGACTCGATGTCGAATCCACAGGAGCTGTTTACAAGCCAAAAGTCATTCTCAGACGAAAGACGCTGGCCCCAGCGGCGATCGTCAAATCCATGCGGCTACGGGCGGGAACGCGTGCGCTTCATCTGCAGACTATGCATCTTGCTTCTGGCCGCCCTTATGCCTTCGAAGACCGATGGGTCAATCTAAAAGCCGTGCCGGACATCTTAAATGCGCCGCTTGATGAAATCAGCGCGAATGAGTGGCTCGTTCGTTATGCACCTTACTCCAGCGGTGAAGTTAGCTTTTCCGCTGCGTCCGCCAGCGAGCGCGAAGCAAGCATGCTTCAAACGCCAATAGGGTCTGCACTGTTTGCGGTCGACCGAATGACCTGGCTTGGCGAAGTGTACATCACGTTTATGAAACTCTACTACAAGCCTGGCTACAAGATGCGAACTAATATCTAACATTCCTTTGCAAACCCCGGCGCCCCATCGATCCGTCGAAAAGGTTCTTATATCCCAAAGTCATCAATGAAGACGCGTTCGCTGGAGACGCCCAATTCTTCAAGCATTGACTTCGTCGCAGCAAGCATTGCGGGCGGCCCGCAAAGGTAGAATTTTGCGAATTGCAATGCTGTTCGCCCCTCGTCGGATCTCAAATGTATGTCGGCGGCCTCATGAATAAAACACATCGGCAACCGCGCTGCATTTTGATCACTTTCAGACAGAGCACAATGAAATGAAAAATTTGCATGGTTCGCAGCAAGGTTTTGCATCTCGTCGCGGTAGATTAAGTCGTTTTCAGTACGCGCGCCATAAAAGAAAGCAATGCGGCGCTGATCGTTCTTTTGGATCAAAAGATCAAGAGTCATAGCGCGCAGCGGCGCCATGCCCGCGCCGCCGCCAATCAATATGACTGGACCTTCTCCGTCGCAAATCGTAAACGTCCCGCGTGGCTCGGAGACAGATATAACGTCGCCTGGCCGGCGCGAGCATAAAAAAGTCGAGCCGACGCCGGGTGGCCCGCCCTTTGCGCCTGGCGGCATCTTTCGCACTATAAACGAATTGACGTGCGCCGCCTCTCCAGAGGGAGCCGACATGGAATAAGATCTCGTTACCGGTGTCGGGTTTGCAAATCGCCGTCTGCGGCCCTCTCCTGTCGCGATCTGGTAATCTTCCGGATCGAGACGATAAGACGGCACATCGAAAAATCTGTGCTGACCGGCTTCGTGGTGCTCCGGCTCCGGCAATCGAACAATAATCTCCTGCATGCCCTCAGAAAGCTTGCGATTTTCGAGCACTGTTGCGTCAACGAACATAAGCGGCGGCGGAATGATCACATGATCGTCACGCCGGATTCGACGCTGGCAAGCAAGGCGCTTGCCATTCTCTAATTCCGACCCGGTCAAGTGTCTGCGTTCCGCGGCCGACAACGATCCGTCGCGACTGGATACCTCCACAACACATTGTCCGCATGTTCCCCCTCCTCCGCAGGACGATGCGATGCGAATCCTGTTTTTTTGTAATGCCCTCAACAAATTATCGCCCTGTCTGGCAGTTATGTGCAGTGCGTCAATCATAGGGTTGCTTTGCTCAACAGTGAGTGAACGAGTCGGCCGCGCAAAAGCCGGAACAAAGTCTGAAAGCGTAAAGGCCTTAATAAGTAAGATAACGCCGCTAACGCCTATTAACAGGCTCAACAGTCCCGACATGATAATCCACGGAGAATTGAAGCTGTTTGTCCGCGGATAATCCATCATGTGCAGCATCCAGAGCATGTCAAACACGCGCCAGGAATTATTTCTCGACGCTTGAAGCTCGCCGCTCTGCGCGGAAATATAAAAGGTCGTTCCAGGCTTGTCGGAAAAGTCTGCGCGCCATGCCGGACCCGTGAACGTTCGATTTTCTACGCCAGGCCGCGAAAGGAACGACATGGTTTTGATGTCGGCGGATCCAGCGTACAGACTGCTCGCTATGCGACGGGCGGTTGCTTCATTCACCTGCGCCAAGTCGCCTGTTTTTGCCCCAAAAACCTTAACAGCTCCGTCTTTTTCGAGCACGAAGACCGGGGCGCCGTGCAAGTTTTTCATAGTCCATTTAACGCCGGGCTCGAACGCATCGATAACAGCGACGTCACTTCCAACATCTCCTGGCTTTAGGGGCTCCGGCGCATTCCGCGCTACCATTCGGTCCGGCGTAACCGAATCTTTCGGGATCAGGCTCATGCCAAAACCGGTGCTGACCCAAATCAGTATCTGAGCACCGATTACCAACCCCAGCCATTTGTGTATGCTCGCAACCACACCGGATTTGAACTGTTTGGGCGCACCTTTGTTTTTTCGCAGCGTGAAGTAGACAAGGACGAGGCCGGCGATAACCGCAATCAAGCTTACCCCAGCGGAGACTCGTAGGAACGTATTGTTTACGTCCTGCCTCTCCTCGTAGTCCATTATATGGAACATCCAAACGAAATCAAAAAAACGCCATAGATCGTGCCGACGCGAAACGAGTTCGCCCGTATCCGGTGAGAAATAAAACGTTGGATCAAACGGTCCGGAGAATCTCGCGCGCCATAAAGGCAACTGCCGACCCTGCAGTTCGCTTATCGGCTTCTCCAGCAAATCAACGCTGACCGACGCATCCTGACGTAAAAAGGTTGCCCTCGAAATTCGAACTATATCTTCTTGGTTGGGAGGCTCGACGAGTTCGTCTTTTTCAAAGTCGAATAGAACCGTTTTGTCCAAGCGTTCGACCTCAAGCACCGACGGACCCATCTGGGGCGCCGACCCCAACTGAATGACATTGTCCATGCGTTCCAGTACGCCCACAAGGTCTGCAACTTCCGGGGGCGTATGCTGTGGGAAGGGCTGCTCATCGGTGATTAGGTGATCGCCATGAATGATCGTTAGCGGAACAGACACCATGTAGAGACCGCCGACCATCCAAAACAGCATCTGGATTCCGAGAAAAAGAAACAACCATTTGTGCCATTTGCGCGATTGCGTGGCGAGCATGACGAATCTCCAACACCAGTATTGAAAATGCGGGCGGCAGATACGCAGCCGCCCGCACGGGAGGGGTTAGTTTGTTCTGTAGGTAAGCCGTACGTATCCGCGGCGACCCAACATGTCGTAAGTCATCGTGTCAGTGTTGCCGTCTGTCCAACTCGCAACAAAGGGCGGATCGTTCTGGAACAAATTATCAACGCCGAGAGATAACCTAATCTCGTTCGTTAGCTCATACGAGAATTGTACATTATGGTAAGTTTCCGTATCGATTTGCGAGCCGAGCCCGGATGTGGCGTTAAAGTCCCGACCGGCGCCTATAAGCTGAACGGAATAGGTCGCGGACCATCGATCGGAGAATGCAGTCCAGGATCCATTTCCCCTAACACGGGGGTATCCGCCGTTTCCGCCGCCGATAAATCCATCGATGACAAATGGGGCATCGCCGTCAAAAGCAGTCGTTTCATACTTCATCAGATAGGTCATCTGCGCGTTAACGCTGTGAGAGACGCCGAACCCGTCAAAATTGTAAACAGCGCCAAGATCGATGCCGCTCATCTCTTCGCGACCGGTGTTCGCCGGTTGCGTTGAGAGAAAGTCGATATCTCCGCTAAGCGCATTGCGCGTATGGTGGTCGGGACCGCAGAAGGGATGTGAAAGCCCTGTGGAATTGTAGCAAAATGCGAGCTTGGTTGATCCCGGCGTTTCGCGCACAGCATCATCAATCTTGATATTGAAATAATCGGCAGTAAAGGAAAGGCCGTTAACTGGCTCCGCAACCAGTCCCACCGTAAAGGAACGCGCGTCCTCCGGCTGTAGATCCGGATTTCCGCCCCTGTCCGTGAGGATCGTCGTACCAAGCTGGACGTATCCCATGGGGACGCCAGCCGCCAAGCAATTTTGGTACACAGTGCTCGACGAACTCAGTGAAGACCAGCCGGAACATGGGTCCGTCGTCGTCAGATTGCCTTCAGCAACGCCGCCAAAAAGCTCGGGCACATTCGGGATTCGAAACGCGGTAGTATATGTTCCGCGAAGTTTGAGTGCGTCTATGACCTGCCAGTTCAATCCGAATTTGTAGTTTGAATCGCTTCTGAACCGGTCATAGTCCGAATATCGGTACGCCAAATCGATATCCAGCGCCCTGATCAATGGCGCATCGCGAATGACAGGCACATTAAATTCAATATAAGCTTCCTTCGCCTCGATTTGCCCCCGGATCGGATCCTCCTGATTGCCGAGCGCCAAACCTGCAACGGCAAGAGAATCCGGATTGCGCCAGCCTTCTTCCTGACGCCATTCCAACCCGAAGGCCGCGCCAACCGTACCAGCGGGAAGCTCAAACAGCGCGCCGCTCATATTTGCAGTCACGCTAAGCTGTTCGTTGCCGCCCAGCCCAACCTGATTAAAGACAATATAGTCGAGAACGTCCTGGCTGATATCTCCAAACCCGATAATGTCCGCGCAGGGTACGTTTGACGAACCGCAAATTGCAGGATCCAGTGTTTCAGCAAGCCTGCCGACATTTATATTATTGGCAATTGCATCCGATCCGGTATTGCGACCCCAGTTGAATACGACGTCGTAGGTCCAATCATCGCCAAGTTGTCCTTCAAGACCGGTGACGATCCGGAACGTATCGGTCTCCTGCTCGAAAGTTCTGGCGCCGTTTTCCAACAACCTGCGGCGCTCCAACACGAAATCAACGCCAGTCGGATTCGTAGGATGGCTTGCAGAAAATGCGATATCGGTAAGCGTTGCCGGCGACGCAGGCTGATGCGACCACTTTTTGGTGTAGAGTAACTCCGCAATCACGTCGAGCGAGTCGGTTAGATGATACCGGCCGAATGTCGCAAAGCTTAAACGTTCTACCGGATTGCTTGCATTAAAATATGGGTTTGCGTTGAACCCATGACGATCGATGTCGAAGATTTCATAGAAATCGCCGTCACCGTTCAAATCCTGATTAAAGTTTATCCGTGTTGGCGACGTGAGAATTGTTCCGTCCGGAAGCATTGCGCCGGCTGGCAACGTCGCACGGCCGCCAATAGTCGAGGAGCTGCCAGGCTGACATACCAGGTTGCCGCTGCCATCATCGGCCAGAGAGCAAGGAGCCCTGCTACTATCCGCTAAAGGAGCTGCTTTGTTATTCTGATAGCTCATGCCGAGGACAATGTTGCCCCGATCACCGCTCGCACCCCAGACCAGGTCCGCAAGATATTCCTCGCCATCTCCCTCATCGGTAATCCCGAATTTCGCGTTCGCCTCGAAGCCTTCAAATTCGGTCTTCGTGATCAAGTTTACGACGCCGGCGACTGCGTCTGCGCCATATGTTGCCGATGCGCCGTCCTTCAGGACTTCGATACGGGAAATCAAAGATACGGGGACGAGCGACAGGTCAACCGAACTGTTCGCTCCCGTTCCCCCAAACACAACCCGGCGGCCATTAAGAAGCGTCAAAGTTCGATTGATGCCCAGTCCGCGAAGGTTGATCTGCGCTGTGCCCCAGCCGTTTGAAACCCAGTACGCGGCATTTGCGTTCCCGCCAAATCCCGCCGCCGCAGGCAACCGCTGCAAGAGCGTCTCAAGATTCGTAACGCCGGTATTCTCAATTTCAGCAGCCGAAAGAACAGTAACGGGCCCAACACTTGTCAGATCTGACCTCTTTACCCGGCTGCCTGTGACTAGAACCTGATCGCGTGCTCCATCATTGTCTTGCGCGCTTACACCATTTACAGGCACAAGCACGGTCGCACTCAAAAGCGCGATCGCCAATCGTCTAGCTTTAGTCATATATCCTCCTCGGGCGCGCAGCCCTTGTTAAGTTTAGAACGCAAACCTGTGCTTACGCCGCACCTCAATGTGGCGGCGGCGGGCTTGGCGTTCTAAATTCGGACGCGCTGCGTCAGGAGGTAGACGGGGGTTTTAAATACTTGGGGCGGCGTGAAAATTATTTGTGATACAACGGTCGATTTTGCTCCGGCCGCAAGCGCGGCAGGACTCGCTTCGCTAACTATAACTCTGGGAGAAGACCAGCATGTGTCCTTTACGGGCTTTTCATTCTTCGTCTGAAAAATAGGCAAATCACAGCTGTAATCTGCACAGCTATTACCAGCTGGTTGATCTTCACCTTCACCTACATTGCTTTCACTAAAGACGCTGTTTGAAGCGTGAGCATCGTGGGAAGACTGGCCTGATGCGTCGATATGTGCGCCGTGATTCGAATGTGGAGCCGATGACGTGCTTTCAATCGCAGGCTCGCTGCAGATGTGACGGGCGCAACAATCCACGAGCGGCGCAAAAACCAGCGAGATCGCTGTTATCACGCTTATCAGAGATTGCACCGCCGTAGAGATCGCCACCCAGGGACACTCACACTTGCTGAATCACTAGTCTATTTGTATAGACATAAGCGTCTCTGGTCAATACGGCCTGCCACAGCCCGACTGCAGATTTAAACCGAAGATTTACGCACGAAACGAAAAGTTCAGTAAATTCAGCGCATTGATCTTATCGCAAGTCTTGACCTGCAACGCCTCAAAACACTTGGCATTTGCCCAGCACAACGTCGTTCAACATTGCATTCTCACCGGCGCCTTTTGACTAAGATTAGTCACAACCAGCGATGGTAAGCTTCAGCAAAGCGCCAGACCGCAACGAAAAGCGTTTAAGCCTAATAACATTTGCCAAAACTGCGCCAGATTCAACCAACCAGCTTAGTGCTCCGTCCGCAACACAGTTTGATCGCCGCTAAATGTGGGGCCGTCTTCAACTACAAGCAGCGCCCGCCGGTTCCAAAGAAAATAAACCGCCGGGATAACCACCAACGCCAGCACGGTCGCGCTGACAATCCCGCCGATCATCGGCGCGGCGATGCGGCGCATCACCTCGCCGCCGGCGCCGTGTCCATACATAATGGGCAAGAGACCTGCGAAGATCACCGCGAAGGTCATCATGATCGGGCGCAGCCGGCGCAGCGCGCCCTTGGCGATGGCGTCGGCGAAATGCGCTTCGTCGAGCGGCGCGCCTTCCTCGCGCGCCGTCGCGTTCGCCGTCGCGTTCGCCGCTGCAACTTCCTGTTTCAGATACATGATCATCAACACGCCGATTTCGACAGCGACGCCCGAGAGCGCGATGAATCCAACAGCGACGGCGACGGACATATTGAAGCCAAGTACAAACATCAGCCACAGCCCGCCAACAAGAGCGAATGGCAAGGTTCCGAGAATAATCACAACGTCAGAGACGTTTCTGAAGTTCAGGAATAAGAGCAGCATGATTATGAGCAGCATGCCGGGTCCAACATAGGTGAATCGTTCCTTGGCGCGCTGCATGTATTCGTACTGACCCGACCAGACTATGGTGTAGCCTGCGGGCAAGTCGACATTGTCGGCGACAACCTGCCGCGCCTCTTCGACATACGAACTGATGTCTCGGCCGGCGATATCCACATATATCCAGCCGTTAAGCCGCGCATTCTCGCTGCGGATAACTGCCGGGCCTTCAATGATGCGGATGTCGGCGATGCGGCCGAGCGGAATCTCCGCGCCCGACGCAGTCACGATTGGCAATTCGCGCAGGCGCGCCGGAGAATCTCGTACATCGCGGGGATATCTGAGACTAATTGGATAACGCTCAAGACCTTCAACGCTCTGGCCGATGGTCATGCCGCCGATCGCCGTGCGCACGACGTCTTGCACGTCGGCGATGTTGAGACCAAAACGCGCTGCGGCTTCACGGTTGATATCCACGTCGATGAAACGCCCGCCAGTCACGCGCTCGGCATAGACAGACGCCGTGCCGTCAACGCCCTTCAAGACATTCTCAATGTCGCGGCCGACTTCGGCGATGATGTTGAGATCGGGACCGGCGACCTTTACGCCAACCGGCGTCTTGATGCCAGTCGCCAGCATGTCGAGCCGGTTCTTGATCGGCATGATCCACACATTAGTGAGGCTCGGCACATCGACGAGTGCGTTGAGTTCGGCCTTGAGCGATTCCATGGTGACGCCGGGCCGCCATTCGCTGCGCGGTTTTAATTGAATGGTCGTCTCGATCATCGGCAATGGCGCGGGGTCGGTCGCCGTCTCCGCACGTCCCGCCTTGCCGTAAACTGTCTCAACTTCCGGAATAGTCTTGATCAGCTTGTTCGTCTGCTGAACGACTTGAGCGACTTTTCCGGCGGAAATCCCCGGATAGGCGCTTGGCATATAGAGAAGATCCCCTTCATCAAGATCGGGCATAAATTCGCCGCCAATGAGGCTCGCCGGG
>BQJH01000102.1 GCA_021604605.1 Hyphococcus sp. | reverse complement strand
GGAACATCGGAACGCCTTCAAGCTCTTGTTGAATAGCGAGCTGGAAATGGTGACCCGGCGCGCCCTCATGATAGGCTATGGTTTCCATTTCATGCTTCTGTTTAGTCGTCATGTCTTTGAGGTTTGTGTAGTAAATGCCGGGGCGCGAACCATCTGGTGTGGGGCGGTTATAGAACGCAATCGGGGCGGTTTCTTCTCGCCACTCCTCGACAGCGCGCACTTCCAGCGGCGCTTTTGGCAGGACATTGAAATACTGGTCTACATCTTCGTAAATGGCGTCGATATAAGCCTTTGATTGGTCGAGATAGGCTTGCTTGCCTTCTTCCGTATTCGGGAAGAAGTTCGACGGGTCTGTTCTGAGGAAATTAAAAAACTCTGGCAGCGTCCCTTCAAAACCAACTTGCGCCATGATGGCTTTCATTTCGCCTCTGATGCGCTTGACGTCATCAAGGCCAATCTTATGAATTTGTTTTGCTGTCAGGCTTTTTTCACTCGTCCAGAAGGCAACCTGATTTTCATAAAAATCTTTTCCATCAGGAAGCGCCCAGACACCGTTGGGACCATGTGAGTCATCTTTGAGTTCTTCAACGCGTGCGACAAATTTTGTGACAGATCCACGAAACGCCGTTTCAAGCGCTGCGGTGGCTTCTGCAATCAGGCGATCCTTTTCTGCCTGATCTATTTCAAGAGCATCAACCTTGCCCCGGAAGTCTGCCAGAACAGCAGAGTCCTCACCGCTGTCGTCAAAGGGCGCGCCTTTTAAAAGGTTCCTTGCATCGGTGATGACTGGCTCAAACGAAAAAGACGTCGGTACAACGCCGCGATCAACGGCCATATCAATGCCTTCGATGAGTTGTTCGCCAACTCTTTCAAGTCCGTTCAAACGTGAGATGTAGGCTTCTGCATCTGACAGATCGTCAACGCGGTGAATATTTTGCATGAAAGTGACAGGGAACGTCACAGGGTTGTTCATAGTTGAAAAAGCATACCCATGAAAGCGCCATTGGTGTCCGTCGATGGCGCGTTCCTGCAAAAATTCAAAGATACGATAGCTGACCCGCGATTGTTCAGAAAGTTTGTTATAGTCAAACTCGGCGCGCAAACGTGCAAGATCAGAAACTCTTTCCTCATGCTGACGGATGGCTTCTTCATCGGAAAAATCATCCCATTCACCGTAACGGTCGGTTTTCATTCCAAGCTGCGCTTGAAATGTCGGGCTGTTGGCGAGGTTGCGCTGAAAAATATCATTGAAAAAGGCGGCGAGGCGCTCGTCTTCCGTTTGTTCCGCCGTGACAGACGCAGGCTCAGCGTTTTCTTGGGCAGAGACATACCCGGCGCTGAAAGCGGCGAGGGCTGTGGTGGCGATGAGCAGTTTCTTGAATTCTTTTGTCATGAGTGATCCCCTTCGACATCAAAGACTATGGTTGCCCTGATGGTAGGGCATGTTTTTTTAGCGCTGTTGGTGCGCGCGTTTTTCGAAGGGAAGTCATAAACGAATTTCCGCCGCGCGGGTGTATTTCATCGCAGATATCATGCGGTTCATCGAAAATGAATGTGCAGAGGGCCTTAAAAGCTGCTGATCAGTCTTTAGATTCAACGTGCCGGGTAAAGTTATTCAGAATGCTTTGCCAGCCCTGACGTTGTTGTTCTCCGGAAAATTCATCTTCAGCATCAAAAGTTTCAATAATGCGGACACCGCCATCAACTGGTGCAAATGTTATCTGGACAGACCTTCCATCTTCCATCTGATATTCTATCAACTCATATTCAATAATTTTTATATAGACGCCTTCGAAATCGAAACCCATGGCGCCGGTTTTTTCTTCCATTCGGTAAGAAAACCTGCCTCCAATCCGGAAATCATTCTCGCTTTTCGGGTTGTGCCAATCTTCCGACGCCGCATTCCATTGGTTGATATCTTGAGGTGTGATCCACGCTGACCAAACAGTGACCATATCAGCTTTTACAATCGTTTCGACAGAGATTTTCATGTTGGTCTCTCAGATATAAAAAAGTATAATGATATCAGCGTTGCGGTGTCTTCCCAACTACATCTTGAGCAGCGGCAACAAGCGCCTTGGCTTTGTTTTCGCACTCGATTTGCTCTGCCGCCGGGTCTGAATCTGCAACAATACCGGCGCCAGCCTGAATATGCATTTTACCATCTTTGACGATGGCCGTGCGTAACGCGATGCAGGTGTCGACGTTGCCGTCTGCAGAAAAATAGCCGATCGCGCCGCCATAAATACCGCGTGCGGAATTTTCCAATTCATCGATAATTTCCATTGCGCGGATTTTTGGCGCGCCGGAAACAGTGCCGGCAGGGAACCCGGCCGCCACAGCGTCAACCGGATGAACCTTGTCCGCCAGTTCCCCGATTACATTGGAAACGATGTGCATCACATGGCTGTAACGTTCAATTGTAAAGCTGTCGGTGACCCTGACGGATCCGATTTTTGCGGAGCGACCGACATCATTTCGACCAAGGTCGAGCAGCATTAAATGTTCGGCGCGTTCTTTTGGGTCGGCCAGTAGTTCTTGTTCCAGCGCGTTGTCTTCCTCTGGCGTTCGCCCACGCGCGCGCGTACCGGCGATGGGGCGAATAGTAATTTCGCCATTTCGCACCCGCACGAGAATTTCAGGGCTGGAGCCAACAATCGCGAAGCCTGCAATATTGAGATAGAATAAAAAGGGCGATGGGTTAGACCGGCGTAAAGCACGGTAGAGTTCAAAGGGTGGCGCTTTGAAGTCAGTTGAAAACCGCTGGCTTAAAACAACCTGAAAAATGTCGCCGGCTGTGATGTAGTCTTTCGCACGCTTAACCATCGCCTGATAATCTTCTGGGGGCGTATTGGAAGACACCTCAATGTTTTCGGTCGTTGCTATGTCATGCTGGGGCATGGCCAGAGGCGCTGTTAAATCACTGCCGGCATCGGCAAGACGTTCGCTGGCTCTGGAATATGCTGCGCGCGCGGAAACGCCATTTTGTGGGCGCACCGGTGAGAACAGCATGATTTCCTGACGAATATTATCGAACACAGCGATGACTGTGGGGCGGATGAAGACGGCGTCCGGCGTGTCCAGGCCGCCGGAAGGGCGAGGGCCCAGTCTCTCCATCTGTCGGGCCATGTCATAGCCGAGATACCCGAACACACCGGCGGCCATGGGTGGTAAATCCGCCGGGAGATCAATTTCTGATTCCGCAAAAAGGCGTTTCAAGTTGCTGAGCGGCGCGCCATCCTCTTCGACAAAAGCAGTGGGATCGGCGCTGGCGTCACGGTTGATTTCAGACCGCGCGCCGTAAGATCGCCATATCACATCCGGTTTAAACCCGATGATGGAATAGCGCCCTAATTGCTCGCCGCCTTCGACGGACTCCAGTAAAATAGAATTGTCGCGGCGGCCCGCCAGTTTCAAAAATGCGGATACAGGCGTCTCAAGATCGCTGACATACCGACGCCACAAAACTTGCGGTCGCCCTTCATCATAGATCTTTTCAAACGCCGAAAAGTCAGGCCCTATATTCACAGTATAAGGCTCATAAAATCAGGCTCACTGATCCTGGCCAAAAATGGCGTCGAGCTGGGATTGATTGACTTTGATATCAACATCAGACCGCACAGCGCTGACGAAAGCTTCAACAATTTCCTGATCTAGCTGATAGCCAAGATACTGACCAAGCAATTGGCGTTGATCCGGGGGCACCGTATTCATGCCAAAACCGACTTTTTCAATAGAGGCAATAATCTGCGCCTCCCCAATAGCTGCTGGCCCGGAGACAAGATCGCCTTTGGAAGCATAGAAAATCTGCTCATTAAAGGGTTGTGAAATAGCGTCATTTTCAAAACGACGATCAATCACTTGGGTTGTTGGTGTGCGGTCGAACTGAGCTGCGGCCTCCGCTAAGGTCTGACCGCCCTCAATTGCTTCGCGCACGCTTCGCACTGTCGCTGAGATGCGGCGGTTTCGTTCGTCTGTACGCCAGCGGCGTTCAACATCATCGCGCACATCCTCGAAAGGCTTGAGCGCTGGCGGTGTGATCTCGCGCAAGGATGCGAAAACAAATCCATCTCCCGCTACGAGGGAAAGGGCTTCGGTTTCTTCATCTTCTTCCAGGGAGAAAATTTCTGAAAGCGCTTCACCAGGCACCTTGTCGATAATGGCGCCGCCGGGCGCAAAGCTGTAGCGATCAATCGGGCCGATAGTCTCAACCTGCAAGCCCGCGGCTTCTGCGCCATCGGCAAGGCTCGCGCCAGTGTCACGTACTTCTTCTATTTCGTCGATGGCGTTCAACATGGCGCGGCGGGTGTCCTGATCGAGATATTGGCTTTCGATTTCCGCTCGCGCTTCTTCAAAACTTGTTGTTTCGGGGGCTGTCACATTTGCAACTTGAACAACGGTCCAGCCAAATAATGACCGGACTGGTCCAATGCTTGCGCCAGTTTCAGTCGATGCATCAAAGGCTGCTTCGGCAACGGCTGGATCGAGAATTTCATTGCGTTTTGCATCCGCAAAAGTCACAGCCTCGAGGCTGAGGCCTTTGTCTATCGCGACAGTTTCAAAGGGTTCGCCTTGTTGCAGTCGGGCGAGGGCCGCTTGCGCCTCTGTTTCCGTATCATATGTCAATTGATAGATGGTCCGGGTTTCCGGCTTTTCATATTGACGTGCTTTGTTAGCCTCATAGATCCGGCGCAACTCTTCTTCTGTAATTGTTTTACCATCACGGAAATTTTCCGAGCGCAGAACCAGGAGATCAAATGTCCGATATTCCGGGGCTGTAAAAACTGACGCATTTTGCTCGTAATAGGTTTGTAAATCATCTGGCGTCGGCTCTTGCGCTTTGCCGGACATTTCTTCGGTAATGATAAGATAGCTGATTTCACGCCGTTCTGTGTCGCGCAACAAAGTTGATTCCACATAGGCGTTCGGCGCCGGCGCGCCAGTGGCCATAGCATTGATCAATTGATTGCGCTTCAGGTCTTCGCCAATGCGCCGTTCAAACTCTTCGATCGTAATGTTATTTTGCTGCAAGATCGTGCGGAGAACATTTTTATCGACTTCACCTGTTGCTGCGTTTTTGAACCCCTCGTTTTCTTCGAGATACTGGCGGATGATTTCGCGCGGGATCGATAGGTTCATTTTATCGGAAAGCTGTTCCAGCGCTTCCATCGTCGAAATGGAATTGACGACCTGGTCATGTAAACCGGCGGCGATAGCGTCTTCCTGGTTGAAAGAGCCGCCCGATTCGTTGCGTCGCGCGAGCACCACCCGATTAAATTCACTTTGGACATATTGCGAGGAAAAGCTCTTTCCAGCGACAGTGATGGCGGCGTTTCCTGTCAGCTGGCTCACCTGCGGCACGCCGAATAGGGCAAATGCCAGAATTAGCAGCACAATAACAAACCATGCGACTGCGCCTTTTAGTGTGTTTCGGACCTGACTGAGCATTGACCGCCTCTTTATCTGCGGCTCCATTGAACCGCGTTTGAAATCGGCGCGTAACCTAAACGCGGCCATCATCCGCGACAACCGCTAATCTGACGCCAATCGAGCACTAATCTCGTCATTTGGTGGTGGAATTGCAGGATTGGAAGGGGTGGCGGACGGAAGGAGGGTCTCTCTGGACAGACGCGCTAGCTTCGCCTAACCGCTAAGGAGATATGGGAGCCATGATATGAAGCCGCTAATCGCTGGAAACTGGAAGATGAATGGGCTCAGCAATGCGATTGCTGAAGTCGAGGCCTTGATTGCGAAATTTGACGGGTCAGCCCCCGATGATCGCGACGTTTTGATATGCCCGCCTACAACCCTCGTTGCGCAATTTGCCGCCGCTTTCTCAGACGAGGCCATTCAGATTGGCGGACAAGATTGCCACGTGAATGTCAGCGGCGCCCATACAGGCGATGTAAGCGCACAAATGCTGGCCGATGTTGGCGCCGCTTTTGTCATTGTTGGGCACTCTGAACGCCGGGCGGATCACGCGGAAACAAATGAATTAGTACAGGCAAAAGCAACGGCGGCGCTCAAAGCCGGACTAACGCCGATCATCTGTGTTGGTGAGACGGAAGCCGAGCGTAAAGCGGGTCACGCCCTAGATGTTGTGGGTGAACAGCTCAAAGGGTCTTTGCCGGAGACAAGGGATGAATTTGTCATCGCTTACGAGCCGGTATGGGCCATTGGCACTGGCTTGACGCCGACAAACGACGATATCGCAGAAGTGCACGCATTTATCAGCGGGTTCGCTCCGGATGGGGTGCGTATTCTCTATGGCGGTTCGGTTAAGCCGTCGAATGCAGTTGAAATTCTTGCGATCAAAAATGTCGATGGCGCGCTTGTTGGCGGCGCGAGCCTCAAGGCGGATGATTTTTATCCTATCGTCATGGCGGCGCCCAGTAACTAGGTTGGCGGGTGCGGCGGGAAAGCGCATGAAAAAAATGACCCTCATCATATTCGGTCTGATCGCTGCCGCTCTTCTCGGCGTTTCGGGCTGCGCCACGTTGAATGCTGAAAAGAAAGCGCCGCGCATTGGTGAGCTACAAGACGTTGGCGACATTGCATTGCATGTGGTCGACATTGGCCCGCGCGATAGCGCCAAACCGCCTATCGTACTTATTCACGGCGCCAGCGTGAATTTACGGGATATGAAAATGTCCCTCGGAGATCGTCTGGCGGCAGACCGCAGGGTTTTGATGGTTGACCGGCCGGGAAGAGGCTACTCGGAGCGCCCGGATGACGGCTATCAGTTAAGCGTTCAGGCGGCAGCTATCCATGAGGCGGTTAAAGCGCGCGGGATCGAAAACCCGATTATCGTCGGGCAGAGTTTTGGCGGCGCTGTTGCGCTTAACTATGCCCTGCAGTTTCAAGATGAGATGAGCGGGTTGGTTGTGCTGGCGCCAGTTAGTCATGAATGGCCCGGCGGCGTCGCCTGGTATAACAGCGCCTCCCAAATTCCAGTGGTTGGTTTTCTTTTGCGCCGTCTGGTGATCCCGGTTTACGGGCAGCTTGCTTCAAAAGACGGGATTATGGAGTCGTTCGCCCCAGACGAGGCGCCGGAAAATTACGCAGAACGCTCAGGCCTTGCTCTATTATTTCGCCCTGGTGATTTTAAAAGTAACGCGTCAGACATCGCGCATTTGAAAGACCAGATCAAACTGCAGCAAAAGCGTTATAGCGAATTGAAAATTCCTGTAGCGATTATGACGGGCACGTCTGACACAACCGTCAGTCCTGAAATTCACTCCAAAACCCTTGCGACAGAAATCGATGGCGCATCTCTGACATTGCTGCCGGATACCGGTCACGCGCTGCATCATGCTGAGACTGACATAATTCTTGAGGCGATTGAGGCTGTGGCGGAGTAAACCCCGGCAGAATTTATGCGACGTCAAGAGACTGGATATCTTTTTCAGTCCAATGTCGAATGACAGCCTCTAGCCGTTCTTTGCCGAGCGGTTTGGTGATGTAATCATTCATACCTGCATCAATAAAACGCTCCCGGTCTCCTTCGAGCGCATGAGCGGTCAAGGCGACAATCGGTGTTTCATCGAGTTCGTGTTTTGCCTCAAACGATCTGATCGCTTTAGTGGCTTCAATACCATCCATAACCGGCATCGATATATCCATGAAAATAAGAGCATATTGTTCAGAGCGGAACAAGTCGTAAGCTTGTCGCCCATTGTCGGCAAAAGCAGCCTGGTAACGTGACTTATCAATCATGTTGCCGATGACCATTTGATTGACGACATTATCTTCAACAATAAGGACAGGAATTAACGCGTTCGGATTTGAAGTATGTTTTGTTGCTGTGGAATTATACAGGGGCTTCATACCCTCCGATGACTGGGTTGATTTTACAGCCTTTGAATTTGTGAGCGTTCGACTGATTGAATCCTTCAATAATGTAGCCCGTACGGGTTTAGCGAGGAATTTGGATACGCCAATTTCTCTGAATTTTTTTAAGGCGCTATCTTCATCCACCGAAGAGAGAACAATAATTGTTGTGTCTGCAATCAAGGGGTCATTTTTGATTTGTTGCGCGAGTTCAGCGCCATCCATTTCCGGCATATGATAGTCTAGCAAAGTAAGGGGAAAGGGCTTGTTGTCTGAAACCGCTTTTCGTAAAACGGCAAGCGCCTCCTCGCCGCTCTCAACAGCAACAGGCCGTAAACCCCAACTGGAAAGCTGTTCTTTTAGAATCTGGCGGTTAACTTCGAGATCATCAACAATCAATACGTCGAGACTCTCGAGATTTGGGGCTTCCAGCGTGGATTGTGGCGCCGCATCAACGATTGGCAGTTCGATTTTCAACCAGAATGTCGAGCCTTTTCCATATTCACTTTCAACGCCAATCGTTCCACCCATTGCTTCAACAAGACTTTTGGTGATCGTAAGCCCAAGTCCCGTTCCGCCATAGGTTCGAGTTGTTGATCCTTCGGCCTGCGTGAATTGTTCAAAAATTGCCTTGGCTTTTTCGCTGCGAATGCCAATACCGGTATCTTCAATTGCGATGCGTAGTGAACAAACGCCTTCACTTTCTTCACCTGTTACATCAATTAGAACATATCCCTCATGGGTAAATTTTATTGCGTTGCCAACAAGGTTGGTCAGTATTTGCCGAATACGCCCAACATCGCCCTGAACAACTTCTGGAAGAGAAGGGTCGCATCGAACGATAAGTTCAACGTCTTTTTCACGCGCGCTGCTGGCGAGTAGGGTTGCGACATCTTCAACGGCTGTTTGTAGTTCGAAAGGCGCTGGATCAAGTTGCATTTTCCCGGCTTCGATTTTTGAAAAGTCGAGAATATCATTGATAATGGTCAGAAGCGCCGAGCCGGATTTGTGTATCGTATCAGCGAAACTTTGTTGTTTATCATCAAGGTCAGTGTTTTGCAGGAGTTCCGCCATGCCGAGAACACCGTTCATTGGCGTTCGAATTTCATGACTCATATTTGCAAGAAATTCGGATTTAGCCTCACTCGCTTTTAGAGCCTCATTGCGTGCGTGCTTTAACCTTGCGCCAATGCCGTGTTGAAAGGCAATAAACGCAATGGCGGCGATGAAGATTAGCGTTCCCAATGCGAATATCAGTCGCTGGCGCGCAATAATTTCGCCTTGTAGGAGCGCTTGATTATCGAGCAGTTTAGTCCGCTCTTTTAATTGCACAGCTTCAGCATTCGTCATTTTGCGAAGCTCGCCAATTATTTTTTCGTTTTCCTTGTCCCGTTTTTCAGTAATTTCTTCGAAATGCTCAGCCAGCCCTTTATAAGCGGATTCGTAACTGCCTTCTGCATGCAAGACATCAAATTCTACACGCGTTGCGGTGAGCTGGGCTTGTTCATCAGCGATGAAAAACGGGTTTGCTCGTGCTTTTTCCAAATACTCTCGAGCGGGCGTTG
>BQJH01000101.1 GCA_021604605.1 Hyphococcus sp. | reverse complement strand
GAGCAGGCAGCGCCGCGCGAAAGGCTCGACGTCAAAGAAACAACGCCACCCATCGCCAAATTTTATATCCTGTTTTTCAAGATCAACAGTCACGCTTTCTCCGGGAGAAACCAGCAATTGATGATGGACCTTTTTATCAATCTCAATCGGCAGCAATCCATTCTTTAGCGCGTTGCTTTTGAAAATATCTCCAATATCGGAACTGATGACGGCGCGAAAACCAAAATCGCTCAACGCCCAGGGCGCATGCTCACGCGAGGAGCCGCACCCAAAGTTTGATCCCGCCACCAATATCGAATGGTCTTTAGGGTCAAACCCATCAAGTGGGCTATCATTTTTTAAAGCCCCATCCCGGTCGTAACGCCAATCGTAAAAGGCAAATTCTCCCAGCCCCTTTTTTGATGTCGTGGTTAAAAACCGCGCAGGAATAATTTGGTCTGTATCAATATTATCCTGTGGAAGAACAATCGTACGCGATGTGAATTTTTTGAACTTAGGCAACATCACTATTCTCCATCGCAGTCGACATATATTGGCGCGGGTCGGCGATAGCGCCAGCAATCGCTGAGGCGGCGGCAGTGGCGGGGCTCGCCAAAACCGTACGAACCCCTTTCCCCTGACGGCCAACGAAGTTCCTGTTCGATGTTGAGACGACAAGCTCGCCTGGCTCTCCTTTGTCGCCGTTCATGGCAATGCACATGGAACATCCCGGCAGACGCCATTGCGCCCCCGCATCGATAAACACTTTGTCGAGCTTTTCTGCTTCTGCCGCTCGTCGTATTGCCTCTGACCCCGGCACAATCAAAACAACGACACCCGGTTTCACCTTTCGCCCACGCAAAATGTCAGCCGCCAGACGCAAATCATCCAGCCTTGAATTTGTGCAGCTGCCGATAAAGACGCGGTCCACTTGTGTGTTTGAAAATGGTTCGCCAGCGCTGATCTTCATATAGTCAGCCGCTTGATGCGCTGCATCTGTCTCAGGCGTCGGCGCGACAGCATTAACCGGCGCCGCCGCATCCGGCGATACGCCATAGGTAATCATGGGGAGAATTTTGGAGGCGTCTATGCGCACTTCACGGTCGAATTTAGCGCCCGGATCGCTGGGTAGTGTTTTCCAATCTGCCAGCGCTTTTTCCCATGCTCGCCCTCTCGGCGCCAGATCTCTACCTTCCAGCCAGGCGTAAGTTTTATCATCAGGCGCGACCAGGCCAGATCGGGCGCCAGCCTCAATCGACATATTACAAAGGGTCATCCGCCCTTCCATGGAGAGGTCGCTCACCGCGTCACCCGCAAACTCGATGGCGTAACCCTGCCCGCCGTCAGCGCCAATTTTCGCAATCATGGCCAGCGCCATGTCTTTCGCACTGACGCCTTTGGTCAACGCGCCGTCAAATATAACGCGCATGGATTTTGGCTTGCGCTGAAGGACACATTGCGTCGCCAGAACATGACCAACCTCGGTTGTGCCAATGCCAAACGCCAAAGCGCCAAATGCTCCATGAGTGGACGTATGGCTATCCCCACAGACAATTGTTTTGCCCGGTTGCGTAGCGCCTAGTTCCGGCCCTATCACATGAACGATGCCGCGTCGCGGATCATCCTGCCCCAGCAACCGGATTTGATGGCGCTGACAGTTTCGAACAAGCGCCCTCACCTGCAACTCTGCTTCGCGTGTCGCGTAAGGGAGTTTACCGTTCTCATTAGGCGGTAATGTCGGCGTCGAGTGATCCAGCGTTGCCAAGGTCAGGTCAGGTCGGCGCACGTTCAGTTTGCGCTGGCGCAACACCGCAAAAGCCTGCGGCGATGTCACTTCATGAACGAGGTGTAAATCGATAAACAGAACCGCCGGTTTTTCCCGCGTTTCTTCTGTAACGATATGACGACGCCAAAGCTTGTCAAACAGCGACTGCGGTTTCATTTTTCTTTTCTTTCTTCTGTGCGGAAATAGGATGAAGCCAGCCCCAACGATCCTCTGTTGCCCCGTTAAACAGGCCAAAGAAGCGCTCCTGTAACAACGCCGTTACTGGCCCGCGCCCATTTGATCGAACGGGCTTCATATCAACAGAGCGAACCGGAGTGATTTCCGCCGCCGTACCAGTAAAAAAGATTTCATCGGCAAGATAGAGAGACTCTCTCGGCAGCGCCTGCTCAACAACTTCAATGCCTTCAGCCCGCGCCAACCGCATGACGGTATCGCGTGTTACGCCTTGCAAAATGGAAGCAGAAGAAGGCGGCGTATAAATGGTTCCTTTGCGGACAATAAAAAGGTTCTCGCCCGCGCCTTCAGAAACCAGACCGTTGACATCAAGGCCAATACCTTCAGCGAAGCCTTTTGCTTTCGCCTCTGACGATATCAGAACACCCGACAAATAATTGCCGCCGGCTTTTGCCGCCGCCGGAATAGTATTGGGCGCCACGCGCTGCCAGCTTGAAACACAGACATCAACGCCTGCGGCTTTTCCTTCTTCACCGAGATAGGCGCCCCAGGGAAAGCCCGCGACGGCGACTTGCACATTGGTGTCCGCGCTCGGCGCCACACTGATGTCGCCATAGCCGTAAAACACAATCGGGCGCAGATAAGCGCTGGCGAGGTCATTCTTGAGGACCACCTCTTCACAAGCCGCGCGCATCGTATCCAAATCAAACGGGATCGCGCATCCGTAAATCGATGCTGAATCATAGAGCCGTTCGAGATGATCCTGCAGGCGAAACGCGCATGGGCCGTCAGGTGTTGAGTAAACGCGAATGCCCTCAAAGAATGATGTTCCATAATGCAGCGCATGAGAAAGGACATGCACAGTCGCTTCTTTCCATGGCTTTAGGGCCCCATCCATCCATATCAATTCTGTTTCATTAATCGCCATTTCGTCTCTCCCTACTCAACCACTTCACGCGGCGCCCGCAATTTGCTCACGCGCGCCCGCCATCGCCGCCGCTTGATTGATCGCCGCCACAAACGCGCTCACCGCCGCGTCTGCCACATCAACTTCCTGCGAAACGCCAGTAAATCTTTTCTCCTCAACGGCGACTATCGCCTCCGCTCGCACGACGCCTTCTGCTGCAATGTGATGAAGATCGAGCGACACAATGTGGCCCTTAACATCACTGATGGCGCAAACAGCGGCAAAAGCGGCGTCGATCGGCCCTTCACCTTCACTCGTGACGGTGCGGCGCTCCCCGCCATCATGTTCCATGGTGATGCGCGCGAAGGGTGGTGTTTCATCTTCAATTTCCGCCCGCAACTCGACCCGGCGAACGCGCCAGGGGCCAGACCGGCCATCATCATTGGCGCCGGTCACAAGGCGCACAATATCCGCGTCCGTGACTTCGCGAGTTGTATCCGCAAGCGCTTTGAACATGATGAAAATCTCGCCAACACGCTCAGGCGTGACCTCAAAACCAAGCGAGGTGATGCGCGCCGCCAGTGCATGTTTGCCGGAATGTTTACCCAAAACGATGGAATTTGACGGCATGCCCACCGCTTCTGCATCCATGATTTCATAAGTACGCTTATCGGCCAGCACGCCATGCTGGTGAATGCCTGCTTCATGGGCAAAAGCATTGCGCCCGACAATGGCCTTGTTGCGCGGGATAGGATTATGCGTCACCCTCGCCAACGCTTGGCTGGCTGCAAAAATATTTGTCGTATCAATCTGCGTCTCAACGCCGAAATGATCTTTGCGGGTGTGCAGCGCCATCACCGCTTCTTCCAGCGAACAGTTACCCGCGCGCTCACCGATGCCGTTGATCGCACATTCGATCTGGCGAGCGCCGCCGCGCACGGCCGCAAGACTGTTGGCCACAGCCATACCAAGATCATCATGACAATGAGCGCTGAACGTTACTTTTTGCGCGTCCTTCACTGTTGAACACAGGAAAGAAAAAAGATCTGTAATCTCTTCCGGTGTTGTGTACCCAACCGTGTCCGGAATGTTGATGGTCGTCGCCCCGGCTTCAATCGCCGCCTCAACCGCTTCAACAAGAAAGGCCCGTTCCGTTCTGATGGCGTCTTCCGGCGAGAACTCGATATTATCACAAGCCGAGCGCGCATAAGCGACGGTTTCAGAAATCTTTTTCAAAATTTCTTCTTCTGTCATTTTCAATTTCGCGACCCGGTGCGTCGGGCTTGTGCCGATAAAGGTGTGGATGCGCCGGCTTTTTGCCGGTTCAATCGCTAGCGCCGAGGCGTCGATATCGCTTTCATTAAGACGGGATAGAGAGCAAATGATCGGGCCTTCAATTTCCTCCGCAACCGCGCGCACGGCGGCCGCGTCGCCGGGGGAAGCGGCGGCAAAGCCAGCCTCAATAATATCGACATTGAGATTTTGCAGGGCGCGCGCCACCGTCAGCTTTGCGTCAATCGCCATGGAAAAACCCGGCGCCTGTTCTCCGTCGCGCAACGTCGTATCGAAGATTTTCACGTGGTTGTTGTTATTTGTCATTTTATGTTCCGCACTTTCATACTGGTTGGGCCTCTCTCATCATGCGCAAAGATTATCCTTGCGCGGTGATAAGGAGGAACGCCAACGAATGAAGACGCAGCTGACTAAATTTATGCGGAGGCGTGTTTCGGTTCATCAAGTTAATCCTTTTCCGAACCACGCCCAATGGACAACACGCCCGTTCGGGCAACTTCAACGAGGCCCAGAGGCTGCATTAAATCAATAAAGGCGTTGATTTTGTCGCGCGCGCCTGTGACTTCAAAAACAAAAGACGAATGGGTTGTATCAATTGCGCGCGCGCGAAAGTTTTCCGCGAGTCGCATCGCTTCGACACGTTGTTCTTCTTTGCCCGCCACCTTGATCAGGGCCAATTCGCGCTGAAGGGCGTCTTTTTCCTGCAGGACATCAATCACGCGGCGCACCGGAACAAGGCGCGCCAGTTGCGCTTTGATTTGCTCGATTTTCATGGCTGTGCCATGCGTAACGATCGTGATGCGCGAACGATGTTTCGCAACATCAGTTTCCGCAACCGTCAAACTCTCAATATTATATCCACGTGCAGAAATAAGACTGACAACACGCGCCAGCACACTCGGTTCATTATCAACAATCAATGACAGGATCGCCTCAGCGGCGACGCTTTCATCTCTCGCGACGGGATATACAGATTGAGAGACCGCCATGATTAAACCAGAACCTTCCCGGCTTCGCCGATCTCGTCACCGGTGACCTCGCCGCCCAGCAACATTTCATTATGCGCTGCGCCAGACGGGATCATCGGAAATACATTCTCTTCTTTGGTGACGACGCAATCAAAAATAACCGGCTTGGGAACATCGATCATCTGTTGAATTTTCGCATCCAGTTCAGCGGGCGTTTCCGCGCGCAGGCCAACCGCGCCATAGGCTTCAGCGAGTTTGACGAAGTCCGGCAAAGAATCTGAATAGGAATGGGAATAACGCTTGGAGTGCAACAGCTCCTGCCACTGGCGCACCATACCGAGATACTCATTGTTGAGAATGAAGATTTTGATCGGCAGATCATGTTGAACCGCCGTTGATATCTCCTGCATTGTCATCTGCACGGACGCATCGCCCGCAATATCAATCACCAGCGCCGATGGATGCGCCGCTTGCACGCCAACAGCCGCAGGCAAACCATAGCCCATGGTTCCCAGCCCGCCTGATGTCATCCAACGGTTTGGCTCATCAAAGTGAAAATATTGCGCAGCCCACATCTGATGCTGGCCCACTTCGGTTGAAACATAGACATCCTTACCGCGGGTCAACGCATATAGTCGTTCAATCGCATATTGCGGTTTGATATGATCCGTGCGAGGCGCATAGGCGAATGATCTTTTCGCGCGCCACTCTTCAATTTGCGCGTACCACAACGACAACCGCGATGCCTCAAGCCCCTTTTCAGTATTTCTCCTTCGCCATTCCTCCAACAAGGCTTCCATGATGGCGCCCGCATCGCCGATGATTGGCAAATCAACACGAACGTTTTTGTTCACCGATGATGGGTCGATATCGATATGGATCTTGCGTGAGTTAGGAGAAAACGCGTCAAGACGCCCGGTGACCCGGTCATCAAAACGAGCGCCAATAGCCACCATAACATCGCAATCATGCATGGCGTTGTTGGCTTCAACGCTGCCATGCATGCCGAGCATGCCCAGCCATTGCGGGTCTGACGCCGGGAAAGCGCCAAGCCCCATCAAAGTCGATGTTACCGGTATATTTGTTTCACGGGCTAACCGACGTAAAGTTTCGCTTGCCTCTGGCCCCGCATTGATAACCCCGCCGCCAGTGTAAAACACGGGCTTTCGCGCCTGACGGAGCATGTCAATCGCATGGGCAATTCGATCCATGGGAACATCCGGCGTGACAATGCAATTACGCTTTTGCGCGTCCGCGCGCGCGACATAAGCGCCTGTCTCAAACTGCACATCTTTTGGAATATCAATCAGCACCGGACCGGGTCGACCATTGCGCGCCAGATGAAACGCTTCATGCACAATGGTCGGCAGCACGTCAGCACTTTCAACCAGATAATTATGCTTCGTGCACGCACGGGTAATGCCAATTGTGTCGCATTCCTGAAACGCATCAGTGCCGATAAAGGGGCGCGCCACCTGACCCGTAATGCAGATAACCGGAATGGAATCGAGCAACGCGTCGGCCAATCCTGTTACTGCATTGGTCGCGCCCGGCCCGGAAGTCACCAACACAACACCAATCTTGCCGGTTGAGCGCGCATACCCTTCCGCCGCATGAACAGCTCCCTGCTCGTGACGGACCATGACATGCTTGATGGTATCGCGATGAAAAATAGCATCATAGATCGGCAAGACCGCACCACCGGGATAGCCGAAAATAACCTCGACGCCCTGTTCTTCGAGGGCATCAAGCAACAATTCAGCACCCGCTTTCGCGTTTGCCGCCAAGGCTGCTTCATCTGGCTTAGCTACAGGTGTTGCGGTCATGACCTAACTCTCAATTTACTTCTTGCCCGCGCCGTCCTGAAGCCAGGACATGCGTGAACGCAATTCAGCGCCGGTTTTTTCAATCGGATGGTTCAAATCCGCAGCAAGCATCTCATCGTATTTTTTCTTGCCCGTCTGGTTTTCAGCAACCCAGTTATTGGCAAAGGTTCCCGACTGAATGTCTTTCAACACTTCGCGCATACGCTCTTTGGTTTCACCATTGATAACGCGCGGGCCGGAAACAAGATCGCCGTAAATCGCTGTCTCAGAAATGAAGTCATGCATCTTCGCAATGCCGCCTTCATAGAGAAGGTCAACGATCAATTTTAATTCATGCAGGCATTCATAATAAGCGACCTCGGGCTGGTAACCGGCTTCAACCAGGGTTTCAAAACCGGCAGTCACCAGTTCCGTCGCGCCGCCACACAACACAGCCTGCTCGCCAAACAAATCTGTTTCCGTTTCTTCCCGGAACGTTGTTTCAATTGCGCCCGCTGTCGCGCCGCCAATCAACGCCGCATAAGAAAGCGCTTTTTCTTTCGCGTCGCCACTTGCATCCTGATGGATCGCAAACAGACATGGCACACCAGCCCCGCGCTCATATTCACGGCGAACAAGATCACCCGGTCCTTTTGGCGCGACCATGATAACGTCAACATTTTTCGGCGGCTTCACGCGGTCATAAAGAACCGTGAACCCATGTGCGAACAAAAGCGCGTCGCCTTCGTTAAGGCCGGGGGCAATCTCTTCTTCAAAGATTTTCTCGTGGCTCATGTCCGGCGTCAGGATTGCGATCAGTTTGGCGTTAGCCGCTGCTTTTCGAATGCTGGCGGTTTCAAGGCCGTCCGCCGCCGCCTGCTTTGCGCCTGGCCCGCCTTCACGCACGCCAACAATAACATCACAGCCGGAATTTTTGAGGTTCAACGCATGGGCGCGTCCCTGACTGCCATAACCAATAACCGCAACCAATTCAGACTTAACGGCGGCAGGGTTCGCATCATTTTCGGAATAGACTTTCATCGTGGGGAAATCCTTATTGCTAATCAATCGTTGGAATGTTGGATGGTGATCGCGCCTTTGGAGGCAGAAGAAACTAGAGCGGCGTATTTATCGTAGACGCCGCCATATCGTTTTTGTGGTTTAGGGGTGAACGCTGCCTTGCGCGCCGCCCAATCGATATCAACGTCAATGCGCCGGGTTTCCGCATCGATGCGAATGGGGTCGCCATCTTGAATTAAAGCGATAGGTCCACCGGCCGCCGCCTCGGGGGCAACGTGTCCAATAACAAATCCATGGGAAGCGCCGGAAAACCGACCATCCGTAATCAGAGCAACTTTTCCGGCCAGCCCCTGCCCGGCTACGGCGGCGGTGACCGCCAACATTTCTCGCATACCAGGACCGCCCTTTGGGCCCTCATACCGGATGATAATAACGTCGCCTTCCCGGACATCACCTTGCGTGACTTTTGCAAAAGCGGCTTCTTCACCGTCAAAAACACGCGCACGCCCCTCAAATGTACTGTTGCTGAGGCCTGCGGTTTTAAAAACGGCGCCTTCCGGGGCGAGATTGCCGTAAAGGACAAGCAACCCACCGGTCGCTTTGACGGGATTTTCTACCGTGCGAATAACTTCCTGGCCTTTTGTTTCTTCGCCTTCATCCAATTCCTGAAACAGGGACTGGCCTGTCACTGTGGGCGCGTCCTCGATAAGGCCGCCTTCTTTTAACCGGGCGCCGAATACCCGCGACCCGCCAGCAGCATGTAAATCTTTGGCCAGAAAACGACCGCCGGGCTTTAAATCAGCAATAACAGGGGTTTCGCGAGAGATTTTATCGAACTGTTCGATTGAAAATTCTATGCCCGCTTCCGCCGCAATTGCAGGAAAATGCAACACGGCATTGGTTGACCCGCCGCTCGCAACAACCGCGGTCGCCGCATTATTCAGAGAGGTTTGCGTAATAAACTGACGCGCACTCTCGCCCCTAAAAACCTGCTCCGCCGCCAGGCGCCCGCACCGGCGCGCCTCATCATTCTTCGCACTATCGGTTGCCGGTGGATCACCCGCGCCCATTGGCGCCAGCCCCAAAAAAGCGAGCGCCATCGCCATTGTGTTCGCTGTGAACTGACCGCCACACGCGCCAGCACCTGGACAAGCTGCACGTTCAATTTTATCCAGCTCGCTGTCATCAATGTCGCCGTTCGCGTGTGCGCCCACCGCTTCAAATACATCCTGTATCGACAGATCGCGGTCTTCTCCGCCAATCTTGCAATGGCCCGGCATGATCGTGCCGCCATAGAAAATAACACCGGGAATATCCATTCGCGCCAGCGCCATCGCGGCAGCCGGCAATGTTTTATCGCAACCAACCAGAATGACCGCGCCATCAAGTGAGTGCCCGCGAACAGCCAGCTCAATCGAATCTGCAATCACTTCCCGCGAGATCAGCGACGCACGCATCCCCTCGCTACCCATGGTGATGCCGTCGGATACGACGATCGTGTTGAAATCAACGGGCGTGGCGCCGCCTTCTCGAAGACCTTCCCGAACTGGT
>BQJH01000100.1 GCA_021604605.1 Hyphococcus sp. | reverse complement strand
CGTCTATGGCAGCGCCATATTTTACACATTGGTCCGCGCGCTCATCCAAGGCCGATTCAAGGCGTCCCAATCCGCCATCCTCCAGCCCAGCGCCATACCAGTCACCGACCAAGCATTCTTTTTCTGTCATGATTTCCGTTGCGCACCCGCCAAGACCAAGCATCGCCAACGCTGAAAAGAAAACTGCCCGCATCACAAACCCCGCCCGTATTCCCTAAAATCATGTCGCGCCGCGACGACCGCGTCAACGTATCGCCTCATTCTGCCTACATACTCGATGAAAAACTAACCAAGATAAAACAATAGTGATGCCCGGACGCTCTTGTCGATCCGCGCCGGACCAGACAAAAAAGCATTTATGAGCAAAGCAGCATTTATTGACGCCCATGGCGGCCCAGAAGTTTTTGCCTTTAGAGACCGCGATTTGCCAACCCCAGGCCCCGGTCAGATCACCATGCGCCATAGCGCTATCGGTTTGAATTTTATAGATATTTATCAACGCCAGGGCCTTTATCCGGTTTCCATGCCGGCGATTTTAGGCTCAGAGGCTGCAGGTGTTGTAGAGGCTGTTGGACCGGATATTGAACAGTTTAGGCCGGGGGACCGCGTCGCCTATATTGGGGCTGGCGGGGCCTATGCTGAACGGGCGACCATCCCTGCGGCTATGGCCGCGCACATTCCTGACGGTGTCAGCGATGATATTGCGGCGGCAGTGTTTCTGAAAGGCTTGACCGTGGAAATGCTCGTCAATCAGGTTTTCCCTTTGCGCGCAGACCACGCTTGTCTCGTTTACGCAGCCGCAGGCGGGGTTGGCACAATCCTGACCCAATGGGCCAAACATATTGGCGCGCAGGTCATTGGGGTTGTTGGCAGTGAAGAAAAGGCCGCGCTTGCAAAATCTCATGGCGCCGATAATGTTATCATTCGTACAAAGACTGATTCCATTGCTGGCGAAGTGCGGCGTATAACAAACGGGCGTGGTGTTGATGTCGTTTATGACTCTGTGGGCGCCGCCACCTTTGACGCCTCCCTCGATGCGCTCGCGATGCGCGGTCACATGGTTACATTCGGCAATGCATCCGGCCCTGTCCCCGCCATTTCGCCGCTTGATCTCTCCCGGCGCGGCTCACTAAGCCTGACCCGACCAACGCTTTTTCATTACGCCACGCCCGACCGTCTTCCTGATATGGCCAAAACCTTATTCAACAAGATTGAGGAACGAGCCGTCACAGCCAATATTAGCCACCGATTTAACCTGAAGGATATCGCCAAAGCCCATTGCTTACTTGAAAGTGGTGAGAGCACAGGCGCAATAGTGTTAAAGCCATGATCCTAAAGGGTAATCTTCCCTATTGGGCAGCCGGGTTTTTAGTTGCGGCTAGCTGCTCAGAGTCTGTTACCAACACAAATACACATAATTTTGAGAGCACAGCTAAAGGCTGGAGCATTAATCCCGAAGGCGATCTTAACGCTTTTTTTGAGTGCCTGGAGGCAAGTGGAGTGACTCTAGTCTCCGCTCACCGGGGCGGGTCTTATCCGGGACAACCAGAAAATGCGATTGAAACCATGGACGCACTAATGGCCGATACGCCTGCGGTTATGGAAATTGACGTGGCGGCTTCTTCTGACGGCGTTCTATATCTCATGCATGACGACACCCTCGACCGCACAACGAATAGCGCCGGGCCCGTCGCGTCGCGAAGTTGGAAAATTGTCAAAGACCTGAAGCTGCAAGACGACCAAGGGCGGATCACCAAATATTCGCCGCCCAAATTCGAAGACGTTTTACTGTGGGCGAACGGACGAACTTTGCTTCAGGTCGACATCAAGCGGTCGGTCCGATATGAGGATTTGGCTGAGATTGTTAATCGTCATGGTGCTGAGCGTAATGTAATCCTAATCGCGTATTCCCTGGCTCAAGCCCGAAAACTCCATCGCCTAATGCCGGACGCAATGATTTCCCTTTCCGTTAACTCTCAATCAGAACTGAACCGTGTTGTCGCCTCCGGTGTCGCAGATACCCATCTTCTAGGGTTCACAGGGACTGACGCCCCGCGCCCCCGGTTGTTCTCCATCCTCAACAACCGCGATGTCGAGGTTATATTCGGAACGCTTGGCGGGCGTGATTCAATAGATCAACAGATCGAACAAACAGGCGACGAAGCGCGCTATGCCGAGATTGCCGCGCAAGGTGTTGATATCATTGCCACTGATCGGCCGCGCGAAGCCTATGCCGCCCTCTCCAAAGCGGGCCGAAGCCCGACATCCGGTGAATGCGGCATTGCAATAAACTAGTCGCCAAGTGGGTTTTTGCCTCACCTCAACGCACCAGCCGCACGCCCTGCCGAATACTTCCCGCCACGCTAACCGGCGTGATAAAGTCCTAAATTCTCAGATTTAGATATATGGATATATATTCAGGGGACGGATCAATGCAAAAAACTCAACGCCTCGTTCTGCTAGCAAGCTGCGCCTTATTCGCCGCTTCTTGCGGAAAAGCAACAGATGTTTCTGCTGACATCGAGACACAACAAGAGAGTGTTGTTGCAAAAATATCCGGCACAATGACAGCCATGACCTCAGACGGCGTCACAATCTATGGCGAGCCCTATTTTGGCGAGCTTGGTGCGGACGCCCCCTTGATTTTGCTCTTTCATCAAGGTGGATCAAACGGGCGGGGTGAGTATGCTGGCATCGCTAAGTGGTTGAATAAAAATGGATATCGCGCCATTGCCTGGGATCAGCGGGCAGGCGGCGATCGCCTTGGCGGCGCCAATCGCACTGTTGAAGGATTAGCTGACGGGACGCCGAATACGTATTGCGATGCCGAGGCCGACCTTTCCGCAGCGCTTGCCCATGTCGAGGACAGCGGCATTGCCGATAAAGTTATCGTCTGGGGCTCGTCCTATTCAGCCGCTCTTGTTTTCAAACTCGCGAAAGACAATCCGCAGTCCTTGGCAGGCCTTATATCCTTTTCACCTGCCGGCGGCGGCCCTTTAGAAAATTGCCGGGCCCGTATGTGGGTCGATGACATTACGGTCCCGATGTTTGTTCTGCGTCCTCAGTCTGAGATGGAAAACCCTAACAGCATTGAGCAGCGCGATATTCTGACAACCGCTGGCGTTGAATTTATGGTCGTAGAAAACGGCGTCCATGGGTCATCCATGCTGGTGGATGATCGCACCAAGAACGACATGAGCGCCGCCCGCGAGGCTGTTCTCTCCTGGCTCGAAAAAACTAAACCTTAAGGGCTGGAAGGCCGGGCCAGAGTCAGCCATTCTTGGGGGCATGAAGCGCACCATCGCCATCTATGCTGCCGCCTTAGCCATTGGCGCTTTCGCCATGAGCTGGCTTGAATATAAATATATCACCAAGGTCTTTGCCGGTGAATTTTACATCCTTTTGATAGCGGCAGCTTTCACGGCACTGGGGGTCTGGGCAGGCCATCGGCTTACCCAAAAGACGGCGCCTGCCAGCTTCATCAAGAACGAGGCAGCGATCAACTCTCTCGGCATATCTCCAAGGGAATACGAAACGCTGGAACTCCTCGCTGCCGGGCTAACCAATAAAGAAATCGCCCGAAAACTCGACGTTTCTCCCAATACAATCAAAACCCACCTCGCGCGAGTGTATGAAAAGCTTGAGGTACAGCGCCGGACGCAAGCCATTCAAAAAGCCAAAGAATTGGCGCTCATTCCCTGAAAACCTCTAAAATCAGGGTGATTTTGCTGAAATCACCCTTTTAGGCGATAGCATATCCCGCCTTCCCACGCGTATTCTCCGGCTCAACGGATCTGACAAGTGCAACTTTGGGAGCAGCGTATGGGCAATCCAGTCGTTCGTTTTGAAATCGGTTGTATGGACAGCGCCAGCACAGCAGAGTTTTACGAAAAGGTATTTGATTGGAAAACCGAGAAAACACTAACTGGCGCCGAAGTTGATACGGGTGCAGGCGTAGGCATTAGTGGCGCCATTACAGCTCTAGGACATGAACCGCATCAATATGTGAAATTCTACATGGAGGTGCCAAACGCTGATAAAGCCGTTGAGAATATCAAGGCGCATGGCGGTAAAATCACGATCGGTCCAGTTGATATCCCCGGTGGCAAAGGCCGTTTTGCTTGGTTCGAAGACCCGGAAGGCAACGCCCTCGCGATCTTTCAACCTCCTGAATGAGATACGACAATGACAAGCTTCGTAAACACCCTCTCCAAAGTAGAAAAGCCTATCGTCGATAAGCTTCGCCGAGCCGTTTTAGATATCGACAAATCTGTGATGGAAAAGACTGGCGCAATTATGAGCGCTAAGGATGCCCTTTGTTATCTTGAAGATGGCGTGATGAAGTACGGCCTCGCTCAAAACAAAAAAGGCGTCACATTTCATTCCATGGTCATGTACGCCAATCCAGACGTAGTTGATTTAACAAAGAAAACCCTACCCGGCGTGAAACTGCAAAAGGGGTGTTTCAATATTTCCTCGCTTGCTGAATTCGACCTCGACGGCTTTGAAAAAGTGTTACGCCTCAGCGCTCAAAAAGACTTCACACCCGTGATTGAGCACTACAAGAAAAACATGGAGGGGAAGACATCATGATAAAAATCGCTCTCGTGTACGGCGCCATCGCCGGATCAATAATCATTGGAACGATGATTTTTGGGTTTGCTATCGCTGATGGCGACACCCACACCGGCGGCCAGCTTTTTGGCTATTCCGTTATGATCCTCGTGCTTTCCCTCATCTTTGTGGGCGTAAAGAGGCACCGCGATCGCAATTTAGGCGGGGTGATAAAGTTTGGTCCAGCGCTCTTGCTTGGCCTGGCGATCAGCGGTGTTGCAGGTCTCTTTTACGTTATTGGCTGGGAAACCTATCTTTCCGTTTCCGATTACGCCTTCATCAATGAATACACGGCAGGAATTATCGAAGCGAAGCGTGAAGCAGGTGTCAGCGGCGCTGAACTGGATAAAATCATCGAAGACATGGAAAAAATGAAGCAGCAATATGCCAACCCAATTTTCAGAATGCCGGTCACATTCCTGGAGATATTTCCGGTTGGTCTCGTCGTCTCATTGGTGTCAGCCGCGCTTTTGCGCAACCCGAAAGTCTTTCCCCCGCGGGAACAAGGTTCTCATCAATAAAGCTAACGCTTTGTAGTTATGATAAAACTGCGCCGACAATAGCAGCGATAAAACCAAAGGCGGTTATGGCGGCGAGCATATGCCCGACATCTTCTGCACCCAATTTGCGCAGCAGATAAATCGCGCATCCAAGCACTAAAACAAGACTGAAGATTCCAAAAATCGCCGTAACCGACACCATGTACGCCCCTATACCCACACGACTAACCCCGCCGGGTATATGCCAAAAGACAGGCAAAAATGCAACTTACTAAAACTTTACCGACCCAAGCGCGCTGAAATTGAAGGTATCAACCCATCACGAATACAAGGCCCTACCTATGATTTACAGGTTTACTATGAATCTATCTTACACCTTACTCGTAAGTAGCTAAGCAGCTTCTAAGACTGGAAGCGGTCGCCAAAAACGATACGCGCCAAAGCGGCGGCGGCGGCAAATTCTATGACCCCCGCAACACACCACGCCATAACAAGGTTTACTGGCAGCGGTTGCGCCACATAGGTCAAAAGCGCCGACCCGCCGCCAATCGTCAGGCCCAAAAATGCGCCAATTTGTGCTGCACGGCTTATGGTTCCTGCCCGCGCAAACCCGCACACCAACCCAACGATGCCCACCGCCAGAGCAAAATGCCCAATGATTAAAACTGGCATCAGCGCAACACCGTCTTCCGGCGCCCTAAAAAGCGTATTTTCCGCCGCATACATGCCCGATAACCCAAGCCCATGAACGAGGGTTTCGAAGGCGAAAATAAACACCCACACCGCCAAAACAGAAAATAAATACCGTCGCGCCATTTCCACTTCTCCTCTAATCAATCGCGAACTAAAACTGGTCAGCACCCCTTTCGCCAACCGGCTTAGGGCTCTTATGCTCTTGTTTTTAAGGTGTTTTCATGTGGTTTGGGACAAAGCATGAGAATTTTGGGGATGAAGAGGGGAAACATCCGCCTTTACCATCGCCTCTAATCTTTCAAGCAAGCGCTCACGAAAAGCCGGCCCAACAGAAAGCACAGCGCCTTCGCTCAGGCGGACCGTAGATTTCGCTCCATCGCGGACATACTCACGAATATGAATGAGGTTTACCGCCGCCCCGCGGTGAATCTGGAGAAAGCCCTTCTTCTCCAGGCGCTGAAGAAGAACACGCAAAGACTGGCGGTAAAGATAGGTTTTTTCCAGCCCATGCAGTTCCACATAATTTCTGGCGGATACGATATGTGTGATTTCATTGACCAGGGCATAGTCGATGCGCCCTGCTGACTTGACCATGATCGTATCAACACCGTGCTCAACTGACGCCTCATGCGCAGCCAGCTTTTTGTTGAGCTCTGCGATTACCGCGTTGTGGCGCGTTTCTTGTTCAGCCTGGTCCGCCGCCGACAAAAGCAAGGCTTCGCGATGGCTCAGAAAAAAATAGATTGTCGCCCCCGCTATCGTTGCTAATGCATACCAGGCGCCAAGGCGGGCCAGCACACCACTCATAATACGATCAAAAGAAGCCCCGTTTAAAATCAGATATACGATCACAAGAGCCGCAAAAAGCACCACCATCATCGCAAACATAGCGATGTCAAAAAGATTGACCGCCGGGCGCAAATCACGCTCGCGCTCGGCAAAACCCATGCGCATCAAAAATGCGGCAATGCTGACCAAAATAACCAGGGCCAATACGTTCTGCACAAAGAGTGTTGTTTGAACCGGCTGTGATATATCAGCCAGCTGATGAACAATGATCAACATTGTGAACGCGACAAGCGCAATCAACCCTGTCGCGGCAAAGGCAAATGGTGTTGCACGCTTCATTGTTGTCAAAAGTTTTTTAATCCGCATACGCTCTTCTCTGCCCGCGATCTCATTTAATTATGAGGCTGAACAAGAAGAAAGCAAATTGGGGTTGGGTTGACCCTCAGGAGGTGGAAAAAGGCGGCGCGGGGCGATCTCGCATCAGTTTGATTTTCCAGCCTTTTTTTGGATCCTGGCGGCCATTTTCATAGTCATCGATAAGCCGAAAACCGAGCCAGACACCAAGCCCCGCGAAGAAAACACCGCCAAGCCCCTGTCCAATAATTACGCCCGGAGCCCCTGCCCATTCAGCGCCAAGCCATACGAAGGGCGCGATCCCGATTGTGTTGCGACCCCAGTTCAATAAGGTCGACCACAAAGGGCGGTTCAAATTGTTAAACGCAGCATTCGAGACGAAAAGCACCCCGTTGAAGAAAAATAACGGCGCCACAATGAGCGCAAACCAAAACACCAAATTCCGGCCACTATCCATCAAGCCAAACTGGTCGGCGATAAACCCGTTCATCAAAAACAACACAGCCCACATGAACAATGTGTAGACACCTGTAAACAACATCGCTTTTGTAAGGGTTTCGCGAACACGGCCATAGTCACGCGCGCCAAAGTTTTGGCCGATAATTGGACCGACAGCTCCCGATAGGGCAAAAATAACACAAAAAGCCAAAGGCGAGAGGCGCCCAATAACAGCATACCCGGCAACAGCTGCGTCGCCATAAGGCGCGATCGCCCTCGTCACCACAGCAAGACCGATTGGCGTAGCGATATTGGTCAGGATCGCCGGCCCTGCTATCGCATAAATCGGACGAAAGTCCTTTCGGAAGTGTGCTGCATCGAATGGCGCAAAACCCCCATAATATTTTATGACTGGATAAACCGCGAAAAAGAGCATAGCGAAGCGCGCCGCCACAAGGGCGTACGCCGCTCCTTCAAGCCCCATGGAGAAACCAAAAATAAAGATCGGGTCTAGGATCGCATTCACGATACCCACCGCCAGGGTTGCGTTCATCGCCCGCCGTGCATCGCCGTGGGCTCGCAGCAAGCCGGAACAAACCATTGCCAGAGCGGAAATTGGCGCTGTCGGTAAAATAATCCGCAAATAACGCACAGCAAGGTCTCGGGTCTCCCCGCTTGCCCCTAAAAACTCCATGAAATCAGGGGCGCAGAGCCAGAATACAGACCCAGAAGCAATACCAATCATCACAGCATTCACGGCTACGCTTGTTGCGATGCGTCGCGCCTCATCGCCCTCGCCGCGACCAATTCGCTGTGAAGCAAGGGCGCTCATGGCGATCATCAAACCGATCATGATCGACATATTGAAAAAGATCAGCGTCCCGGCAAAACCAACCGCTGCGGCCATTTCCTTCTTGCCGAGAAGCGAAATAAAATAGAGATCGGCAAAGTCCGCCAGAAAAATGGAGACCAACCCAAAGCTTGCCGACAAAGACATAATGACGACGTGACGCATTAAATCGCCAGTCAGGAATTTTGCTGTGGGCTGGGTCAAAATGGAAGCTTTTCGATTGATATAGAGTTTATGGCGGGCAAGCACGTATAGCTGATCAAGAGCCAGCGCTCTATCACGGAAAACTTCAAATCAAATAAGCGTGACTATCGATGTTTACTGATTCCAGGCGAGGCCCAAAGAGACCGCCTAGGTGTTCATCGAGTCGAAGAAATCACCATTGGTCTTGGTTTGCTTCAGCTTATCAATCAAAAACTCAATGGAATCCGAGACACCCATCGGGGAGAGAATACGCCGCAATACAAAGATTTTTTGCATTTCCGCTGGCGGCGTAATGAGGTCTTCCTTACGCGTCCCGGATTTGGCGATATCAATCGCTGGATAAGTCCGCTTATCAGCCACCTTACGGTCAAGAATAAGTTCCGAGTTACCCGTCCCTTTAAATTCTTCGAAGATCACTTCGTCCATTTTTGAACCGGTCTCAATAAGGGCGGTTGCGATAATCGTCAGCGATCCCCCCTCTTCGATGTTCCGCGCTGCGCCAAAGAAACGCTTCGGGCGTTGCAGGGCGTTGGCGTCAACACCGCCGGTTAAAACCTTACCGGATGATGGGACGACCGTGTTGTAGGCTCGGCCCAGACGAGTAATAGAATCCAGCAGGATCACCACGTCTCGGCCGTGTTCCACGAGGCGCTTGGCTTTTTCAATGACCATTTCAGCAACGGCAACGTGGCGTGTCGCTGGCTCATCAAAGGTGGAAGACACAACCTCGCCCTTCACTGAGCGCTGCATATCCGTTACCTCTTCTGGGCGCTCATCAATCAATAGAACGATTAGATAAACTTCCGGGTGATTTGCAGCTACTGCGTGGGCAATATTCTGTAGAATGACGGTTTTACCGGTGCGTGGCGGCGCCGTAATCAAGGCTCTCTGGCCTTTCCCGAGCGGCGCAACAAGATCAATAACCCGTGCGGTCAAGTCTTTTGTCGTTTCTTTTTCAACTTCCATTTTAAGCCGCTCATCAGGATAAAGCGGCGTCAAATTATCGAAGTGGACTTTGTGGCGGGCTTTCTCAGGCTCTTCAAAATTTATTGTCCCAACCTGAAGCAGTGCAAAATATCGTTCGCCGTCT
>BQJH01000099.1 GCA_021604605.1 Hyphococcus sp. | reverse complement strand
GGAAATTCCCGCGTCGAACATGCATGCGGATGCGCGCTCTCTGGCTCGTATTCTCCATGCTTTCGTGAATGAAGGCGCCGCGCCCGATGGAGAGGTGTTGCTAAATGAAAATGCGATTGCAGCGGCGCTGAAGGAACGCATTCGCGGTGACGATCTCGTGTTGCCGTTTAATTTGAGCTGGGCGGCGGGTATGATGCGCAATACGAACAGGCATTTCGGGCCGAATGAAAGTGCTTTGGGTCATGCTGGCTTCGGCGGTTCGGCTGTGTTGATCGATCCGGACAACAACCTCACCGCCGCTTACGTCATGAACAAAATGTCACCTTATCTTGTGGGGGATCCTCGCTCTGTGCGTCCGATCAATGCGGTTTATGACTGCCTTTAGTCGTTAAAATTTTAACCGAAAATCGATGCTGACAAAGGCTGGTTGTGGGTAGCCGGGCATGACTTTGGATAAGGATTTACACTCCTTCACATAGGCCCGGCGAAGCGGCGTGTCGGCGCGTGCGCGCTGCGTAACAGCAAGCATTTCAATGGATTGCGAGCCCAGCGTAAGAGCCATGATGGGTCGCGGTTGTGATTTTCTGACCGGCTCTATGCTCTGTCCCAAAGCTGGCGCCGCGTAAAACAGAAACACACTGCTAAGAGCTATTTTCCGTATCATCATGTCGTCCTCCATCCGTCAATTATGGCGAAATTGTGCGGGGAGGGAGATGTCGGAAGACTTAGGCCGTAGTGCGAGTTTTGTCGTAAATAGAGCGGCAAATATAATTCAAATTAATTGAAGGTTTGCCCCTCCAGCCACCCGACGATGGTTTTGTTCAAGACGTCTGGTTTTTCCCAGGTTACCCAATGACCGCTGCCAGCTATGATTTTCTGATCGAGATTTTGAACAATTTTATCCATCCCTTCAGCGGTTTCGGGCGGCAGGAATAGATCGAGTTCTGCGCCGATCCAGAGAGAAGGCATTTTGATAATTTCATCCCGCCCTTTCATAAGTTCCCAGTTGCGATCAATATTGCGATACAAATTGATGCCGCCGTGAAAACCGCTATGGGCGTAGGCGTTGATATAAGTTTCGATCACTTCAGCCGAAACGATGAGATCATCAGCCTTAACAGGCTTGCCGGATTTAAACCGGCCGGGAAGATCATAAATAGCCGGGATGAGTGACGCCCATTGTTCACGCGGTGCTGGCCCGCGAAACATCAGTTTGAAAAGCCGCTCTATATCTGACGCAAAAAGTTTTTCTGTTGTGCCGCGTTCCTGAAATTGAACGAAGTAATGTTTATCCGTGAACCGCTTTTGCAAAATGGCGAGCGGCGCCGCCGGGGGCTGTGGCTTCAAGGGGGTGCAAACACTGATAATGTTAGCAGTGCGCTCCGGGCGCCATTGGCCCATGCTCCAGACGATCGACCCACCCCAATCATGGCCGCAGAAAATAGCTTTTTCGATGGAGAGTGCATCAAGAAGCGCGGCGATATCTGACGTCAGAATATCGATTGAATATTCTGCAGGGTCTTCGGGTGCGCTGGAGTAGCCAAAACCCTTGAGGTCAATGGCAATCGTTCGATACCCAGCTTCGGCAAAAGCGTAGATCTGATTGCGCCATGAATAAGCAATTTCGGGCCACCCATGGATGAGGATAATTGGCGGGCGTTGACGCCCTGGATCACCGTCTGCTTCATAGACTGCAAATTCAACATTATTTGCAGTGACAATTTTTGGTTTCGGAAAATCTGGCTTCATCAACACAATCTGTCTGTTGCGGCTTTGCATATCAATATTTGATTGCATACCGGACTGCTATTGCAGGTTTTCAAAATTGAAATTGCCCGTTAAGGCGAAGCCATGACTGATGATAATTTTCTAAAGGCGAGTAAGCCTGCGCCAGAAGGCTGGGTTTTGCAATCCCACCCGCAAACATTCAGCGCTCATGCAGGGCCGTTTTATTTTCGTGAGGAAGGGGCGGAGCCAGGCGTTGGGTTTTATTCCGAACCCCATCACGGCAATCTTGGGCAAATGGTTCATGGCGGCGCTTTAATGACGCTGGCAGATATGGCTCTGTTTGATGCTGCATTTCGAGAGGAAGGTCAGTTTGCTGCTGTCACGGTAACGATGAATGCAGAGTTTTTGTATCCTGGTCCTATTGGTGAATTTATTCAGGCGCGCGGCGAGGTGGTTAAAGCCGGCAAAGGGATGATTTTTGTTCGAGGTTTGGTGAGCGTCAAAGACAAAAAACTTCTTGCCTTTTCAGGCTCTCTTAAACGGCTTTTTTAATGTGCTCAGCGCGATTTGCGCGAGCAGCATCAAAACTATAGATCGCAAGCCCGGTCCAGATCAGTCCGAAACAAATGGCATGGGCCAAGGTGAAAGTTTCGCCGTAATAAATCCCCAGAATAAATTGCAAGGTCGGGCCGATATATTGAAGAAAGCCCAATGTCGAAAGGCGCAAACGTCTTGCCGATAATGCAAATAACACAAGCGGGACCACCGTCACTGGTCCGGCGAGGATCAGCAAGATGTCTTTGCCCATAGATTGGTTCGTAAAGACGGCTGCGCCATTACCCATCAGCCAGAAAAGGAAAATGAGCGCGATCGGCGCCAGCAACGAAGTTTCTATAAACAGCCCCGGCATGGCGCCAACGGGTGTTGTTTTTCGCAGATATCCATAAAGCGTGAACAATATAGCAAGCAGTATGGCCGCCCAGGGAAAAACACCGGCGCCAAAGGTCATCACCAGAACGCCGATGAAGGCAAGTGTGACAGCAACAATCTGTGCAGGCCGCAGTTTTTCCCCGAGGATGAAAACACCCGCCGCAACATACATCAGCGGGTTGATGTAATATCCAAGACTAGCCTGCAGCACCTGGTCGTTGACGACGGCCCAGACATAGATCAACCAGTTCGCGGAAATCGCGAGGGCGCTTACCATTAAAAGAAGCAAAACGCGTCGGCTCGAAATTGCAGCCCTGACTTCTGGCCATTGTTTTCGCAACGCGATGAGTAAGGCCCCGAAAGGCACTGACCAGATGATGCGGTGGGCGAGAATTTCAAATACGGAAACGTCGTCCAGCGCTTTGAGGTAAATCGGGAATAGGCCCCACAAACTATAGGCAAACACGCCCGCTAACAGCCCGAACTGAACATCGGACATCGGCGTTTTATTGTTTGGATCGCTCATGGCGTCCCTTTCGGCGCGTTGTGTGTTGGGGCGCCTTATTTGATCAAAGCAGCTTAGGCTGCTTTGCTGAGAAGCCCACGATTTAAGAGAAGTTCGGCAATCTGGACGGCGTTTAAAGCGGCGCCCTTTCTTAAATTATCGGAGACGCACCAAAAGGCGAGACCATTTTCGACGGTTGGGTCGACCCTCAACCGGCTGACAAAAGTAGCAAACTCGCCAACGCATTCGATTGGCGTTACATATCCGCCATCTTCACGTTTGTCGACAATGAGAAGACCTGGCGCTTCACGCATAATGTCTCGCGCTTCATCATCAGAAATTGGGTTTTCAAACTCGACGTTAACCGCCTCTGCATGACCGACAAAAGTTGGCACGCGTACGCATGTAGCAGTTAGCTTGATTTTCTTGTCGAGAATTTTCTTCGTCTCCGCCATCATCTTCCACTCTTCTTTTGTGTACCCGTCTTCCATGAAGACGTCGATATGCGGAATGACGTTGAAGGCGATTTGCTTGGTGAAAGCCTCTGGTGAGGGCGTGTCGTTTACATATACGCCCTTAGTCTGTGTAAAGAGCTCATCCATGGCGGCTTTGCCAGCGCCGGATGTGGACTGGTAAGTTGAAACTACAACGCGTTTGATAGTGGCCGCATCGTGGAGAGGCTTTAAAGAGACAACAAGTTGCGCCGTCGAGCAGTTGGGGTTCGCGATAATATTTTTCTTGGCAAAGCCGGCAACATCATCGGCGTTGACTTCCGGCACGATCAGCGGGACGTCCGGGTCCATACGATAGTGTGACGAATTATCAATCACGATCGCGCCTGCTGCAGCGGCTTTCGGCGCCCATTCTTTTGCAACTGATCCACCAGCGGCAAAAAGTGCAATATCCACCTTGGAGAAATCAAAAGTTTCCAGATCAACGCATTTCAGTGTTTTGTCGCCAAAAGAGACTTCCCGGCCAATAGATTGGCGTGACGCAACGGCGTAAACCGTTTTTACCGGGAATAAGCGCTCAGCAAGGATGGCCAGCATTTCCTGACCGACATTGCCCGTAGCGCCGATGATGGCGACATTAGCTTCCATGGTACTGCTCCAAATTCAACAAGCATGCCTAAACGGCTTTTTAGGCGCTTATGTCAACCCGGAAATTCTATAGGCAAGACGAGCGCGGCTGAATCAGAACTGTTTATGCTATGTTTGGGCAGTTGGATGCACCAAAAGGAACGATCTTATTTTCTGCATCATGGCCGATATCGGCGCGTCCGAGGTAATTGAGGCCTGTGCGATCACACCAATATTTTACGATCTCTTCCTCGGTGTGCCCAAACGGGCGATCATTTTCAGGAATGTCGGAGACGCGGCCTAGCATCAGGCCTTTTGCGTTCTTTATTTTTGGGGATGCTGTGATAGCGAACATCGCGCGGTCGATGCGGTAGAGATATTCACCGACATCTTCCAGCAGAAGCACATGGTCTGAAAGATCAGGAAACCACGGCGCGCTGATCATATGCGCGAGCACGGTGATATTAAACGCGACAGCTTTCTGACCTGATTGTATATTTGACTCCAGTGTTTCAGGTGCAAAGTTTATGAAATATTCCAAGGCTCTGGTGATCGCCGCTTGCCCGTCATTGCGCCCGATATCGGTAGGCATCGGTCCGTGAACAGGGCGGCCTATCCCTTCTTTGTAGAGCCGCGCCAAAATGATCCCGGCATCGGAGTAGCCGAGATACGTTTTCTGCCGGGCGCTATCGTTCATTTTCTTATAAAGGGCGTCATCAAGCCGACCTGCGCCATAGCCGCCCCGTGCGAACCAAACAGCGTCAAATTGCGGATCATTGGCGACCTCCAGGAAGGCGGTGCTGCGTTCAGCATCCGTTCCGGCAAAATGCCCGGCCTCCAGAAAGCTCTGAGGATGAAAGTGCAATTTTATGCTCTCGCCAAATCCTTGCGCCGCAATTTTCCTGGTTTGCTCAGCAATATCTAGGGTTATGCGCCCGCCGGGACATACAAGAGCAATATGGCTGGTGGTTTTGGACATCGAATAATGCTTACCACTTATTACTTAATTTCAGGTATTAAGAGCCTGATTCAAAAATTAGCAACAACGAGAAAAAGATGGTCAGACGCGGTGATGTTGAACATTCATGCCCATCAGGCTCGACCTTATTAAGAATTAGAGCCGTAGGGGCATCGATTGGTCGAGAGGAGCGCCTGATTCTCAACCCTCAAGACCAGTATTGTAACTTATGGGCGAGGCTCTGATATCCGGTGATGACGGAAACAAAAGATTACTTTTTTTGTGGGATTGGCGGGTCTGGCATGCTGCCGCTGGCGATGATCGTCAAGGCGCAGGGCGCTCGTGTTGAGGGGTCTGACCGGGCGTTGGACCAAGGCAGAACGGGCGCGAAGTTTGATTATTTGCGATCATTGGGGATTGCGCTTCATCCACAGGACGGTTCTGGCCTGATCAGGGCAGGACAGACTTTAATCGCGTCCGCTGCGGTGGAAGATACTGTGCCGGATGTTGCCGCTGCAAAAGCGGTTGGTGCATCACGCCTTTCAAGAGCGCAGTTGCTGGCTCAATTGTTCAATCAGGCGCAAACGCCAATTGGTGTTGCGGGAACGAGCGGGAAATCGACGACGACAGCGATGATCGGCTGGATTTTGCATCATGCTGGCAAAGGCCCGACGGTGATGAACGGCGCTGTCATGAAAAACTTTGTGTCGCCTGACGCGTTATTTGCCAGCGCGTTGGTTGGCGAAGGCGAGGCGTTTGTTTCCGAAGTTGACGAAAGCGATGGGTCTATCGCGATGTTCAACCCAAAAATTGCGGTGTTGAACAACATATCCCTGGATCACAAGTCTATGGATGAATTGCGAACGCTTTTTGGCGGGTTCGTTGACCGCGGGCAAAAGGCGGTATTGAATCTTGATAACAATGAGACCGCCCAATTGGCTGAACAGCTTGGCGACAAGGCGATTACGTATTCTTTGTTGCATGACGCAGATTTAAGAGCATCCAATATAAAGCCTCAGCCATTTGGTGTTTCATTTGCTGTTGTTGATGGCCAAGGCGTGCATGAGCATGTCGATTTAAAAATGCCGGGCCGGCATAATGTTTCGAATGCATTAGCTGCGATCGCAGCGGCTTCCGGGTGCGGGGTCAGTCTCGAACAATCAACAGCGGCGCTTTGTGAATTCGAAGGCGTCAAAAGGCGGCTGGAACATGTGGGCGAAGCTGGCGGTGTTACGATCATCGATGACTTTGGTCATAACCCGGACAAAATCACAGCAAGCTTGAAGACATTGAAAGAGTTTCCAGGGCGACTGCTCGTGATGTTCCAGCCCCATGGGTTTGGCCCTCTGAAAAAGATGAAAACCGAGTTCATTGAAACATTTGTAGGCAATCTTGGTCATGAAGATATTTTGTTGATGCCGGAGCCGGTTTATTTCGGCGGCACAGTGGACCGATCCGTTTCGAGTAAAGACATCGCTGCGGGTGTGAATGCTGCAGAAAGAAAGGCGCAAGCGTTGCAAGACCGGGAGGCGTGTGGGGAACACCTGATGTCGTTGGTGAAACCAGGCGATCGCATCATTATTATGGGCGCGCGCGATGACACATTGTCGGTATTTGCTGAGAGCTTATTGAAAAAGCTGGCTAGCTGAAGAAGTTCCGCTCTTCCCCAGCTTCGATGAATTTAACATCGCGTTCCACAACACCAACTTCGCCAAGAGTTTTGATCCAGACGGCCATATGTGGCTGGGTGAAGTGCTTTTCCAGCGCCGCCCAGCTTTCCCAATATTCGACGACGACTATGGTGTCAGGGTCTACGACGTCGAGGCCGTATCTGTAGTCGATACAGCCTTCTTCTTTTCGTGTCGCTTTGATGGTCTCCTCCATGACGTCTCGAATCTTTTCGAGTGCGCCGGGTTGAACTTTTGCTTTTCCTGAAACAATGATCATGAGAGGTCTCCTTTTATTGGAACAGACCTTGCCGCAGGCATAGCATCTGCGTCGAGATGAAATAGCAGCTAGATGAAAGTCATGAGTATGAGCGATTTATCGAACTGGCAAATGCGACCCGTGCCCGAGTTAAAGTCTGTTAAAGGGCGCTATATTCAGATTGACCCAGCCGATTTTACAAAAGACGGACCGGCGCTCTTTGAGGCGATTAGCGGCGCAGGCAATGATGACCTTTGGCGGTATATCCCTCTTGGCCCGTTCGAGGATCATGAGACGATGGTTGCGACCCTGAACTTTGTTGGTGAGCAACAAAACTGGAAAACGCACATTTTGCGCAGTGCTGAAAATGACGCTGTTTTAGGCATGGCGAGCTATATGCGTATCAGGCCCGAAGCGGGCTCAGCAGAAGTGGGCGCGATCGTCTTTTCAAAAAAATTGCAACGAACACCAGCCGCGACAGAAGCGATGTATCTGATGGCGCGTTACCTATTCGATGACCTTGGCTATCGCCGATATGAATGGAAATGTAATGACGCCAATGCAGCCTCAAAGCGCGCGGCGGAGAGATTGGGTTTTCAGTTTGAAGGCGTCTTCCGGCAGGACATGGTCATGAAGGGGGAGAACCGCGACACAGCCTGGTTCTCTATCATTGATTCTGAGTGGCAACGCGTGAAAGCCGGATTTGAGGTGTGGTTGAGCCCACAGAATTTTGATGACGAAGGCAATCAACGCCGTTCCCTCAGAGAAATACGCACCGCTCTTTAGAAATATCGACCTAGTCTCTTTACAAAAATAAACAGCATGAATATATTCAACTATATGGTTGAATATTGTGCTGCGGATGATCGAACCCTTGATGACGCACTATCGGCGCTCGCTGACCCAACACGGCGTGCGATTATGGCGGCGCTCCGTGAAGGGGAGCTAAGGGTCACAGAAATTGCGGCGCCTTTTGATATGTCGCTCAACGCAGTTTCCAAGCACGTGAAGAAGTTGGAGAGCGCCAATCTCGTGCAACGTCGCCGAATTGGCCGGGAGCATTTTGTATCCGCCAAACCGGCAACAATTGAGAAGACGGCGCAGTGGTTCGATGCTCAACGAAAATTCTGGAACACGCGTCTTGATAAACTTGAGACATTGATGATGGAGGAGGAGCGCGATGAATAATTATGGCGAAGTGCTTGAGGACGGCTCCATTAAGTTTGTGCGGCTGTTACCCGGACCAATCGATCGGGTTTGGTCATGGATTGCCAACGGAGAAAAACGAGCGCGTTGGTTTTGTGGCGGCAGCGATCTCACGAACGCTGATGCGACTGTCAGATTTGAATTTAAACATCAAAATTTGACGCCGCATAATGAAGCTTTTCCAGAGGAATATAAGGAGATGGAAGACGGTATCTCCTTCGAGGTTGAGGTGACTCTATTAGAGCCTCCCCATAAGGTCTTCTTCAATTGGGCGGGCGAGGAAGGCAGCCCTTCTGTGGTTGAGTTTTATTTGTCAGAGGAAAACGGCAAGGTCCGGCTCGAGCTGATCCAACGCGGGGATATCACGTCGAAGGAATTCACCGGCAGCGCCTCCGGCTGGCATACCCATCTTGATATCTTGGGGGACAAGCTGGCGGATAAGGAACCAGAGCCATTCTGGTCGACGCTTGAGGCATTGGCCGATGACTACAAGAAAATGTTTGAAGACCACCTTGCGAGACTGAAGTAGAATAGGCCTTACTCGCTGTTGTCTATGGAGGCGGTGCGAGTATAACCGGAGCAATTATCCATTCTTCCGGGAGCGCCCTCATGAATATCCACGAATATCAAGCCAAACGCCTGTTGAAAGAATTCGGCGCGCCGATCTCGGAAGGCCGCGCTGTTTTTAAGGCGAATGAGGCGGAGGCTGCAGCGAAACAGCTGCCGGGTCCGGTTTATGTGGTCAAGGCGCAGATCCATGCTGGTGGGCGCGGCAAAGGCAAATTCAAGGAAGAAAGCGCAGGAGATGCTGGCGGCGTCAGGCTCGCCAAATCCCCGGAAGAAGCGGCCGAGTTCACCAAGCAAATGCTTGGCGCGACCCTTGTCACCAAGCAGACGGGCGAAGCGGGCAAAAAAGTCGGCCGGGTCTATATTGAAAATGGCTCCGATATTGAGACCGAGCTTTACCTTTCTGCGCTAGTGGATCGCGGCGCCGGCCGTGTGGCGTTCATTGCCTCCACCGAAGGTGGGATGAATATCGAAGAGGTAGCCGAAGAAACCCCTGAAAAGATTATCACAGTCGGGATTGACCCGGTAACGGGCTGCATGCCGCATCACTCGCGCCGTATCGCCCAGGCGCTGGGTCTTAAAGGAGCCGCCGCCAAGCAGTGCGGCAAGCTGATCCCTACGCTCTATAAAGCGTTCACGGAAAAAGATATGAGCCTTTTAGAGATC
>BQJH01000098.1 GCA_021604605.1 Hyphococcus sp. | reverse complement strand
GGCTTGGCGGGCGGGTCGACCGGCGTTACCTCTAACTCGGCAGCACATCTTGAGGGGATAAGCCGACATGAATGTTTTTCTATCGCCCTTCCGCTCGACAGGGCGTTTGACCCTCGATGCGATTGGCGAGATCGGCCGGATGACCAATTTCGCTATCACCAGCGCCTCCGCCTGGGTGACGGGTCCGTTTTACTGGCGCGCCTTTTTGGGCGCTTTTATGCGCATTGGTTATGCCTCTTTACCTGTCGTTGGCCTTACAGCGATTTTTACCGGCGCCGCCCTCGCCCTCAATATTTATGATGGTAGCCTGCGCTTTAATGCCGAAGCGTTCCTGCCGCAGATCATTTCCGTTTCGATTGTGCGCGAGCTTGGGCCTGTGTCTGCGGCCTTGATGGTTGCCGGGCGCGCCTCTTCCGCAATGGCGGCTGAGATCGGCGCGATGCGCGTGAGCGAACAAATCGACGCCATGTCAACGCTTTCTGTGAACCCGCATAATTATCTGGCCGCGCCGCGCATCCTCGCGACCACCATTGCGCTTCCCTTGCTGGTGCTGATCGCCGACATCATCGGGATCTATGGCGGATATCTTGTCGCCGTTTATGCGCTCGATTTTTCCGGGCCGCTTTTTGTAAAGAACATTTCTGAATTCCTGACCAATTTCGATATCCTGACCGGCCTGTTGAAAGCGGCTGTCTTTGGATTTTTGATCTCGCTTATGGGTTGCTACTACGGCTTTAAGAGCCGCGGCGGCGCAGGCGGCGTTGGGTCCGCGACACGCACTGCCGTTGTTGCGGCGGCTGTTTCAGTTCTTGCGGCCAATTACTTCCTCACTTCCTTGTTCGTTCCAACGTGAGGCGAAGATGACCGATACGCCTTCTAAAATTTCCATTCGTGGCCTGCAAAAACGCTTCAACGACAATGCAGTTCTGCGCGGTGTTGACCTTGAAGTCGCGAAAGGTCGATCCTTGGTGGTGATCGGTGGTTCCGGCACCGGTAAGTCTGTCTTGCTGAAATGCATTCTTGGCCTCTTGAAACCGGATAGCGGAACGATTGAGATCGATGGCGATAACATTGCGCGGCAAACCGATCGCGATAAACGCCTGATAGCGCAAAAAACCGGCATGTTGTTTCAGGGCGCGGCGTTATTTGACAGCCTCCCCGTTTGGGAGAATGTCGCCTTCCGTCTTGTTTATGCAGAAAAGAAATCGCGTAAACACGCCCGCGAAAAAGCAATAGACTGCCTCGCACAAGTTGGGCTGACATCGGAGATCGGGGACCTCTCCCCTGCGGAACTTTCCGGCGGTATGCAAAAGCGTGTTGGTCTTGCGCGCGCGATCGCATCTGACCCGGAGATCCTCTTTTTTGATGAGCCCACCACGGGCCTCGATCCGATTATGGCCGACGTCATCAACAATTTGATCAACGAGCGTGTCAAAGCGATTGGCGCCACGGCGATCTCAATCACGCACGATATGGCGTCCGCGCGCAAAATCGCAGACGACATCGCGATGCTTTATCAGGGCCGGATTATCTGGCAGGGCGGGCCTGACGACGTCATGAATTCGGGCAACCCGATGGTCGACCAGTTTGTTCATGGCCGCGCCGATGGCCCGATCCAGATGCAGGTTAAACGCGAATATAAAGCGCGTTGATGTCGCGGCGTTCATCTGATCATTAGGAATAAATGGTTGAGGGGGTCAGCAGATTGCCTTCCGGGTAATAGGCGTAAGTCGCCGTGCCGACCCGACCGCAAAGGCGGTCAAACTTTAGTCAGCGCGCCTTCGCGCGCGAGGGGACAGAATAGCTATCTGTTTTGTCAAGCAATGGCGTCCACAACAACTGACTGAGGCCGTTGAATGGATCAACACGCCCAAACATCTCGTTCGTGACAATGACTCGATTTATGGCGCCATATTCAAGGCCAAGGTGGCAGCGCTCGGTATTCGAGATGGCCCAACCTCACCAAGAAGCCCATGGCAGAACGCTTATGTCGAGCGTGTCATCGGCACTATTCGCAGAGAATGCCTCGATCACATGATTATCCAAAACACTGCGCATTGGCGCCGCGCGCTGAAAGCGTATGTCAATTATTACAACCATTCGCGAACACACCTCAGCTCGAAGAAGAACGCACCTGTTGCACGCTCAGTTCAATACTTGGGGAAAGATCACGGCAATACCGCACCTCAACGGCTGCATCATGAATACAAACGAGTCTAGAATTCAGTAGGGACCAGTTAGCCTGCAAAATAGATTAGTCTAGATTTCGACGATTGTGGAACTGGTCTTGTCGCTTTTAGGGCGGCGTTCATCGATTTTCTCGCCCGTCAAAACGTAGTGAATTGACTCGGCAATATTAGTCGCATGATCGCCAACACGCTCAAGGTTCTTGGCGACAAAGGTCATCTGGCTGCAAGCATTGATGTTTGAATTATCAACCATCATACCGGACAGAAGCTGCGTGAATACCGTGTTGCAATATTCATCGATCTCTTCATCCGCATTCCAGACAGCAATCGCCAGATCAACATCGCGTTCTTCGTAAGCCGTAACAACATTTTCGACGATCTTCACAGCAACGCGGCCCATCTTCAGAATTTCTTCCATCCCGTCGATGGGATCTTCTTCCAGAATAACCTTGGTTCGTTTTGTCGTGTTTCTCGCGAGGTCGCCGATGCGCTCCAATTCGCGGGCGATTTTCAACGCTGCAATCGTTTCGCGCAAATCAACGGCAACCGGTTGGCGCAGCGCCAGAATATTCATCACGCGCTCTTCAATATCGTCATTGATCGCGTCCACCTGTTTGTCATTTTTGCGGATGCGCTTGGCGAGATCAGGATTGCGTGTTTCTAGGGCTTTCAAAGCGCCAATGAGTTGCTTACGAACCAAATGCCCCATGTGTGAAATCTCTGCCGATAGGTCCGACATGACATCATTATAGGAAGTAACAATATGCTCGTTCATGGGATCCTCAGTTTTGTCACTCAAAGCAAATTCATTATCCGGTTCTACCGGTAATGTAGTCTTGCGTTCTTTGGTCTTTCGGGTTTTTGAAAATAACTTCAGTATCATCGTATTCTACTAAGTCCCCAAGGTGAAAAAAGGCTGTTTTTTGTGAAACGCGCGCAGCTTGCGCCATGGAATGCGTAACGATGACGATACAAAATTTTTCCTTCAGCTCGTCAATCAACTCTTCCAATTTCGCTGTTGCAATCGGATCAAGCGCTGATGCGGGTTCGTCCATCAAAATAACTTCCGGGCTGACCGCAATCGCACGCGCAATAACCAAGCGCTGTTGCTGACCGCCAGAAAGGCTCGTACCCGGATCTTTCAACCGATCTTTGACCTCATTCCACAAACCAGCTTTCTGCAAACTGGTTTCAACAATTTCATTTAGGTCATTTTTCTTTGTTGCCAGACCATGAATGCGTGGACCGTAAGCGACATTATCATAGATCGATTTGGGAAACGGGTTTGGTTTTTGAAACACCATGCCAACACGCGCGCGCAGAAGAACCGGATCGATTTTTTTATCGTAAATATTCTCCCCATCCATCAGGATATCTCCGGTGACGCGCGCATTCGGGATTGTGTCGTTCATGCGGTTGAAAACACGCAGGAACGTGGATTTGCCGCAACCCGACGGGCCGATCAACGCGGTGACGCCGGTATTTTCAATATCCATATCAATCCCGTGCAAAGCTTCAGTGGCGCCATAAAAAACCCGTACATCTCGACATTTAAACTTGGGCTCAACGGCTAGCGCGTGCGCCCGTTTTTCTGACATTTTGATCACTTCGCCCCCTGGCGTTACAGGCCGAAAGAGGCCGCTATCCTGAATTGCATTTGCTTCCATCATTACCACCTGCGTTCCAATCGGGATCTGAGAAAAATTGCCAGCGCATTCATGCAGATCAATACGCTCAACAACACGATAATCGCCGCCGATGTACGTTCCGCCCAGGCGCGCTCGGCGCTGTCTGACCACAAAAATATCTGCACCGGCAAAGCGGAGGCGGGCTCGGTTAAACCGGACGGAATTTCCGTCACAAAGGCGACCATCCCAATCATCAATAGAGGCGCTGTTTCACCCAAAGCTTGCGCGATGCCAATGATCGAACCGGTCAATATGCCAGGCGCAGCAAGCGGAACTTTATGATGAAACACCGCTTGCGTATGCGAAGCGCCAAGGCTCAAGGCGCCGTCAACGATGGATGGCGACACGGCGCGTAAGGCAGAGCGCGTGGCAATGATGATGGTCGGCAAGGTCATGAGAGCAAGCACCAAGCCGCCAACCAGCGGCGCAGAGCGCGGCATGCCGAAGAAGTTCAAGAACACCGCCAGACCAAGCAGGCCAAAGACAATCGAGGGCACTGCCGCCAAATTATTGATGTTGATTTCGACAAAATCAGTGAAGCGGTTCTGCGGCGCAAACTCTTCCAAATAAACTGCGGCGCCAACGCCAACGGGAACTGAAACCGCAAAGGCGACAAACAAAGCCATCAGTGAGCCAACCACCGCCCCTGCGATGCCCGCTAACTCTGGGTCGCGGCTGTCGGTTGCTGTAAAAAATGTCGTGTTAAATTTTGACTTGATTTCACCGGTCTCAGTTAAAGCGTCGACCCAGACAATTTGCTTATTGGATATCTTTCGCCGATTCTCAGGCGCATCGCGATCAATGTAGCCCTTCAGCAACTGGTCAACATCGTCAGATGTTGGAACAGTAATCGTGAGCGTTTTCCCAACTAATGTCGGGTCATTGTAAACCATCTGTCGGGCCTGGTTCGTGGCGCCGGAAGCAGAAACAATCTTGAACAGCTCGGATTTTTCTCGCCGCTCGGTAACTGTCGGGAAGCGATCATAAATTGCTTCCTGAATAATTTTTCGGAAATTCGCTTTGCGCAGCTCGTCAGGATCACGTGCGCCTGTCGGATCGATAACGCTTTCGGTGAGTTCCACATCTATGGTGAGATAGTGTTGATAGAACGCCGTGTACCCCGTGCCGACAATACTGACGAGCAGCCACCCCAACATCGTGACGGCGGCAACAACAGCGCCAATCCCACACATGCGAAAACGTGCTTCTTTGGCTTTGCGCACCTTCAGTCTTTTTAGCGCTCTGTCCGATTGATGTATTGAAATTCCAGTTGGCGACGAGGACATTCTATTCGTACCTTTCGCGATATTTACGCACAATCAGCAGCGCAACAACATTGAGCGCGAGCGTGATGACAAACAGGACAAGCCCCAGCGCAAAGGCCGCTAAAGTCTTGGCGCTGTCGAACTCCTGATCGCCAGTCAAAAGCGACACAATCTGCACTGTCACAGTCGTCACGGCTTCGAACGGATTACCGGTAAGGTTTGCCGCACGCCCCGCCGCCATTACAACGATCATGGTTTCACCGATGGCGCGACTGATCGCCAGCAAAAGCGCTCCGATAATGCCGGGCAACGCAGCCGGAAAAATGACCTTCGTCATGGTTTCTGACCTTGTGGCGCCCAGCGCATAGGAGCCATCGCGCAATGTCTGCGGCACCGCATTAATGACGTCATCCGAAAGTGATGAAATGAAGGGAATGATCATAACGCCCATCACTGACCCGGCGGCGATAGCGCTTTGTGTTGGCACTGAAAACCCGAAGCTTTCTGCGAACCCTCTGATCGCAGGACCGACGGTAAGCAGCGCAAAAAAACCGTAAACAACGGTCGGCACGCCGGCGAGTATTTCTATGATCGGCTTCACCAGCGCCCGCGTGCACTTGCTTGCATATTCGGAAAGATAAACCGCAATTAACAAACCAATTGGCGCCGCAACAAACATTGCAACGCCCATGATCATAAAAGTACCGGTGAAAATTGGGACAGCGCCGAACGCACCCGATTGCCCCGCCTGGTCTTCGCGCAATGCTGTCTGAGGTGACCATTGCAACCCGGTCAAAAAGTCAAGAAGCGGCACCTGCTCGAAAAATCTCAAGCTTTCAAACACCAGTGACAACACAATGCCGAATGTTGTTAAGACAGCAACGCCAGAACAAAGAAAGAGCGCCATTTTCACGAAAGTTTCGACGAAATTTCGCGCCCTGAAATCTGGGTTGATCAACTGGTGGCAAACGACAAACCCGGCGCCAGCAGTCACAATGACCAATATCGCTACAACCTCAAACCCGATAGTGTCTCGCAACATCCACCCTATAAACGCCGCCAGGATTGTTGCGACACCAACGGCCCATGCTGCGAAATAACCGTGATAGGCAGGCAACGAATGAGCGCGACCGGAAACACCGCTGGCGCTGAATGCACCACCACGCGAGAACGCCAAGCCGCGCCCGAATATAAATGCCGCCATAATGACAGCAGCCAGAAGCGCAGCACTAATCAACGTCACACGGGTTTCCTTTCAATTACAGCAATGTCACTTAACGGGAAGACAGAAGACGGCGTTGACCGCCGCCTTCCTCTCCCCAAGACAGCGATACGCACTGTCTATTGGCTGTATCCGTTCAGGTTCTCGACTGCATCGCGGTAAGCCGCCCGCTCTTCGTCAGGCAACGGCACGAGGCCAATTTCTTCAAGATAGCCGCCAGGGCCCCACGCTTCTTCGGAGGTAAATTCCAGCGCGTAGTCTTTCAGACCATCAGTGACATCGACGTTGCCAGCCTTGAGGTAAAAGAAAAGCGAGCGCGAAATCGGATAACCGCCGCCAGCGATATTCTCAAAAGTCGGCTCAACACCACCGACCAGCGCACCTTTGACCATGTCGGCGTTCTGATCCAGGAACGAGTACCCGAACACCCCCACCGCAGTCGGCGTATTGGTCAATGTCTGAACAATCGCATTGTCATTTTCGCCAGCGTCAATCCATTTTCCATCTTCACGCAAGGTATGAGCGACTTTTTTAAATTTGCTTTTGTCATCTTTTTTCATTGCCGCGAGACAAGCGAACTTCTTGGCGCCGCCTTCCATGGCGATCTCGACAAACGCATCTCGTGTTCCTGAGGTCGGCGGAGGGCCATAAGCCTCAATGGTTGCAGCAGGAAGGCTTGCGTCAATATCCGACCATTTTGCGTATGGATTGGCCTGCAATGTGCAATCATTATCGCTCGTTGGCACATCCTTCGCGAAGGCCTGATAAATCTGCTTTAATGTTAAATCCATGGCAGCGCCGTCAATGGCGTTCGCCAGCACTATCCCGTCAAAGCCAATTTTTACTTCAACGATTTCTTTCACGCCGTTTTTGACGCATGTATCGAATTCACCTTTTTTCTGACGTCGCGAAGAGTTGGTAACATCAGGCGTATCGGCTCCTGCACCCGCGCAAAACAATTTGTGACCGCCGCCGGAGCCCGTTGATTCAACGACGACGCTGTAACCTGTTTTGTTTTTAAACTCCTGCGCAACCTTTGTTGAGAACGGGTAGACGGTCGATGACCCAACAATACGGATTTCATCACCTGCTTCAGCGGTCGCGATCGGCGACTTAATTTCCGCTTTTTCTTCACCACACCCAAAGGCAAGGAGTGCTCCAAAGCCGCACGCTGCAATTGAATTGAGCTTCATGATCTTAGTCCCTTATTTGAAAATGAAATGTCTGATTAAAAGTCGAACTGAGCGCGGAACATGACGCCTGTAACGTCCTCTTCCGGCGCGCCTGCCGTGACGAGAGAAGCGAAGCTCCCGTCAAGGCCAGATGTCGATGTTCCCAACTCCGCATCGACTTTGAAAAAGTTGACGCCCAGCCGGGTGTACTTTGTCGCCCACCAGTCGGCGCCGATGACATAGGAGTTATAACTGCCGCCATTGACGCTGGCGTCTGTCAGGTCGATCGTGTCGAAGCGCGCAACAAAAGCGAGAGCGCCCATGCCCCCCTTCGTGACCGGGTTATCAACCTTTGGGCGGTTGAACTTACCATCTTTGTAAGTTTTTTTGCCGCCAATCATGAAACCCGCTTCTGCATAGGCTCCGTCGAATGTTGGATCGTCAACACACGCCGCAGCTGCACTGCACTCAACAAATGTCACGCCATACTCGCCGGCGACCCAGAACCCTTTGAAAATCCCTGCCGCTTCAGCGCCAACAAAAACATCAGACTCGCCGATGCGGCCGGTGCTGATGATGCGCCCTGGAATATGAGAGACTGGCCGTTGCCGGTAACGAAGATCGCTCTGCGTGTCACTGATATTACGATACCGAACGGAGGCGCCGAGATGAACAACTGTGTTGTCATCTTTTACTGGTGAAACTGTGCCGCGCGCCGCAACGGCGTACCCTTCGACTGGCCCTGCCACATCAATATTATCACCGAACAAGCCAGCAGAGAATGTGTAATTCTTGCCTTTGGTATTCAGGCTAACCCCAAGACGGCGGTTAAACTCAAATGCGTCAGTAAAAGCTGATCGCTCCAAGGTTGAGATAAACCTTGATGATGTCATCTCATCAAGTGAGTTCGGCGTTTTGAATTGACCCGCTTTAATGTTCCAGTTATTGCCTGTTGGCGCCCACTGCACATATCCGTCTTCAAGGTTTACATCACCGCTTGAGTTGGTGTTGAGCTCAACCTTGTATTTGAGATTATCGCCAAACTTGCCGGAAACACCCAAGCGCAAACGTCGTAACTCACCCGCTCTCCAGTCCATGCCTGAAACATCTGTATCAACGATCGAATAATCCAGCATCATTCGGCCGCTGACTTTGAATTCCCAACCATCGCCACTGAAGGTAGGAGCAGCGCCCCATTTGGAAATAACTCCAGCTGATTCTTCTGCCGTCGCTGTTCCCGCCAACACTGCAGACGCTGCGATCAGCATCATCCCCATTTTAGTCTTCATCGCTTCCTCACAGAACTCACAATCACCCCAGCAGCGATTGCTTGTGAGCTGCTCTTTGATCTCGTTTGATGACAACTCGTTTGCAAAATGATGACAGAATCTTGAAGCTTATTTCTCAGTTTTGTTAATGTATTCCAATGCACGTACTCCGTGCGCCGAGTTGCGCAATGCGTGCACAATTCAAAACGGAGCCCGGCAGGCGGATATACCGCCGCTCTACAGAACTCGCCTGGTATTCAATAATCTCCTGATCGCCATCATAATAAAAACTTGCTGTGACGCTGTTATAGGTTCTGCTCCTGCGCGTACCGTCCGCATTATAGGCGTAGGTCGCTGTCCCGGCGCTGAGCCCCGCGACCGTCCGCAATACGTTCTCCGCATCATAGGTATAAGTGTGCCCGCGATGATCAGTGGTGATGTTGCCATTATCATCATGGACGATGGTCGCCGCAGACAGCCCCGCCCGTCGGCGAACGCCGACAAACTAAGCATGCGCGCCTTCGCGCGCGGGGATCGAGGTGTACTGATTAAGATTGTTGATCGCGTAACTGTCTACGCCATTGCCGCCCGGCAACCAGCGCAAATCCGCATTGGTGACGTTCTCGGTTAAGAGCTGCCCAACACCATTATAGGTGAACGTATAATCCGCATCATCACCCGTCCCGGCAAAGTCCCAATCGTGATCGGTCAGATCGTCGCGCAGGGAGAAGTCAGTAAGGCATTAGGCGTTTCTGTAATTTCGCTATTTGAGCATAACAGAGACAGAAT
>BQJH01000097.1 GCA_021604605.1 Hyphococcus sp. | reverse complement strand
GCGTTGCGCATATACAATACTTTTTTAGTAAATTACGTTATTGTACGACTTTCGAATCATACTTCGGAGGTGGACCATGGCGGTCAAAAGAAAAACGACTCGAAAAAAAGCGGCGAAGAAAAAAACCGCTAAAAAAGCGACTAAGCGTAAAACAGCAAAAAAAGCTGTAAAGCGGAAGACCACGAAACGGAAAGCCGCTAAGAAAACGACGAAGCGCAAGACAGCTAAGCGTAAGACGGTTAAGAAAAAAGCCACGAAGCGCAAAGCTACAAAGCGTAAGACGACGAAGAAGAAGGCTACTAAGCGCAAAGCGACTAAAAAGAAGGCCACGAAGCGTAAAGCTACGAAGAAAAAGGCCACTAAGCGCAAAGCCACCAAGAAAAAAGCCACAAAACGCAAGGCCACTAAGAAAAAAGCGACCAAGCGTAAGGCTACGAAGCGCAAAGCGCCTGCAAAACGTAAGGCGACCAAGCGTAAAACAACTCGTAAAAAGCGTTAGACACACATTTCAGGCGCAAGCCGCCTGAAATAAGCGGTTTTTATCGCTTACGCCTCGCGCAAGAGTGTTTTGAAGCATTGGACGTGCATGAAGGGGCTTAATATCGGCGAATAAGCCGATGTTTTACGGGGGACTTCTCCGTCACACGACTTCCGGGCCAATTGGTTCGGTAAAAAGAGAATTCAAAGACTGAGTTCAACAAAAGCCCCGGTGTTAAAACACCGGGGCTTTATTTTTTGAGGGGTTTGTGTTGAAGGCATGTGTTTTTCTATGTGGAGTTTCATGTTTCAGACTTTGCATGGCCATGATTTTGGCGCCAACGTCCGCTCAAACTTCAAAATGTAATTTTCAAAGGGAAGGGAATGATGAACATAGAAAAACAAACAGGAATTTTTCGCACTGCAATATTTTTGGTATTGGTAAGCTCTGTTGGCGCATGCGCAACCCAATCAATACAAGGCGGTTCGGAGTTTGCTGCTTATGGGTTTTTATCGCCGAGCCCGACAAGTGAGGGCGAGTTGATTGGCGTTTTTAGTACAGAAAAAGAATGTAAAGAGGCGGCAACGAGTTGGACCAGTCGGCAAGTTGTTGGGAATCCGGTTCGGGCGGAATGTTTGCCCGTCGACAAAAACTGATCACACTTACCCGAATGGTTTGTCAATTGAAGGTGATAGAGCTGAAAATAACTGCGGACCATCTTCAGTCATATAAAGACAATCTTCGAGGCGAATACCAAATTCACCGAAGATATAAATGCCCGGTTCATTAGAAAAACACATGCCCGGCGCCAGCTCTGTCTTTTCGCCTTGAACAAAATTCACCGGCTCATGCCCGTCCATGCCAATGCCATGGCCGAGACGATGTGAAAGACCGGGTGTTTTATAGCCAGGTCCATATCCTTTACTTACGTAAAGCGCGCGCACAACATCATCGACAGATCCAGCCGCCGCGCCAATCTGCGCGGTTTCAAGCGCCAGTTCCTGGCCTTGTTTGACTGTATTCCAAACGTCGCGTTGTTTTTGTGTTGGTTCGCCAAACACCCAGCTGCGTGAAATATCGGACTCATAATCATGCACTGAGCAGCCACAATCCATCAGCACAACTTCCCCCTCTTTGACAGTCTGTGGTTTGCCGCTGCCATGGGGGTAGGCGCTGGATTCTCCCAGTAAAGTCATGGAAAATTGCACCGCGCCGCCCAGTTTTTGCGTTGCAGCACTCATCATCGCAGAAACATCGCCAGCGCTCATGCCGGCTTCAATTTTCGGGTGAATGTTTTTGTAAGCGGCAATTGTAATGTCATTTGCCTTTTGCATCAGCGCCAGTTCAGCCTCGGACTTATACATACGGCATCCGCGCGTGATTGATTTGCCGGAGACAATATCAACCCTCCGCGCCGCTTCTTGCACGCCATCGACAATAAAGTGACGAACGGTTTCTTCTATCGCGAGCTTACCCTTTTCGGCGCCGCGATCTTTCAAGATGCCAGCGACAAGCTCGAACGGGTTCTCGTTTTCATGCCATGTGCGAACATCATCGCCGAAGCTCATGCTTTCGCGGATAGACGGTTCTTCAAAAAAGGGGGTAACGACGGCGATTTCGCCATTGGCCGGAATAATTACACCTGTGTATCGCTCCGAGCGCCACCAGCGAATGCCCGTGAAATAAACCATGGCTGAACCTGCTTCGAGGAGCAGGGCGTCTATTTTTTGCTCGCGCATCAGTTTTTGCGCTTTTTCAACGCGGGCGATCCGTTCTTCAACACTGATAGGCTCAACGCCGCCTGTCATGTCTTCCAATTTCTCAGCAGCTTGAGTTGTGCTGAACGAAGATGCTGCACTTGCGAGGGTTGCGCCTGCGCCGACTTTTAAAAACGTACGTTTTGAGACTGACATGTGAAATCCTGTACTGAGAGCTTCTATACCGGGCTTATACAATGTTCAGACGCTTTAGGCGATCCGCCAGGCGCTAAGGAATTATCCTGACAGGCATGCGGGAATATCCGTTGACAAAATTCGAGCGGATATGGTCCGGCGTCCCGGCAAGTTCTATCCGGTCCCAGCGTTGCATCATTTCCTCAAGCAGAATTTTCACCTGAAGTTCTGCGAGGCGTCGCCCCATGCAACGGTGAATGCCCATGCCAAAGGATAAATGACGGCGGGCATTTTTGCGTTCAATGTCAAACGCTTCACTATTGGAGAATATGGTCTCATCCCGGTTGCCTGATGCGTACCACATCACAACCTTGTCGCCTTTTTTAATGATCTTGCCGCTTATTTGCGTATCATCAAGGGCCGTGCGGCGCATGTGAGCGATCGGTGTTTGCCAGCGGATGATTTCTGAAACCGCGTTTTCCATGAGCGTTCGATCATCTTTAAGCTTGCGCCATTGATCGGGGTTCTCATGAAAAGCTCTTATTGCGCCTGACATGGTGTTGCGGGTGGTGTCATTGCCGCCAACGATCAAAACCAGCACATTTCCGAGAAAATTCATCGGGTGCATTTTTTCAGTCGCCGGATTTTGCGACAGCATGGAAACAAGATCGAACCCGCTTTCGTTTGTTCTGCGTTCGCGCCAAAGCTTGGTGAAATAGAATAGGCACTCTTTGATTTCGCGAACGCGTTCTTCCTGCGTCGCAACAACACCAAGGCCTGGTTCTGACGTTGCGACATTAGACCAGCGAGTTAATTTGTGGCGGTCTTCAAACGGAATATCGAACAGGGTCGCCAGCATCTGCGTTGTCAGTTCGATCGAGACCGTTGGAACCCAATCAAACACCTCGTCGACGGATAAGCTATCAAGTACGGCGCAAGTCCGCTCTCGTATAATTTTTGAGAAATGCTCAAGGTTTGGCCGCGCAACAATACCGGAAACGGCTTTGCGTTGTTCTTCGTGCCGGGGCGGGTCCATAGTGATCAGCCCTTCGAGAACGTAGGGACCAATGTGAAAAGCAATATCATCATGGATGATTACGCCGCCATGTTTGCTGGCGGATGAGAATATCTCGTGATTGGTCTCTACCGCCATGATGTCTTCATAGCGGGTCAAAGACCAATAGGGCCCATATGAACTATCCGAACAATAATGAACCGGACATTCTGCGCGCATTTTTTGCAATAATGGCCAGAAGGCTGCTCCATCCCACAATTTTGGATCAGCGATATTGAGATCATCGAGTTGTGTTTCAACTTCTGGCAGCCCTGACGGCATTAAATGAGCATCCTATGACCAAGTACAAAGCCATGGTCATGGCACAAAGCGCTGCTATGGGGCAATGTTTCGGGTGCTATCGTGACAGGAAATTGAGGTTAGTTTGGTTTGAGGAGATTTAGTTCCGGGATGTGCTCCAGGTAAGCCTCAAATGTGTCAATCTCATTTGGGTTTTGATCCATGTAGGCAATCAGAACACCACTAATCGCATCCATCGCCCGTTCCGGCGCCATCGGCTTTCCTCCAAATCGGTTGATTGCATCAGGCATAACAATTGGAGCGTCAGAAAAACTCATATGGCCTGTTCCCGCCACACTTACACGGTGAACTTTGCCGTCACTTTTGGTGATTATGTCACTCCAGAGAGCGTTGATTTGCTCACCCATTGCATCCCAATCTTCTTTTGTGCGTCCACGAGCAGCATGGTCTACTTCGGTATAGAGTGGGTTTGAAAAAAGAATGAGGTTGTCGCCCTTCAATCCTGCTTCCATGGCCTTGGTTCCAAAAGGCGCGCCATCCATATCAACGCATCCGGCTAGCCGATCATCATACAGACATGCGTCAAGTGCAGCGGCGCCTCCCATGGAATGCCCAATTGCATATAGTTTTTCAGTATTAATGTTTAGACCCTCGATAAGAGATTTTTCGACTAACCGATCAATGACGATGGAGATGTCGCGCGCCCAATCACTTGTTCGATCGGCCAGGATCGTAGGGTCTTCGTCTATACGGGCTAAATCTTTGTCATCATTTGAGTTCAATATCGTGCCATCCGGTAGTCGTGAATGAGCGCCGTAAGGGTGGTCAATAATTATAGTCACGATTCCAGCATTGGCTAATTTCTCTGCGAGTAGGGAGTATTGAAACCCTGATACGCCGAGGCCGATTGAAAGAGTTGCAGCCGGCCAGGGACCACTGCATTCAGGCGCATCTTTGCTGGCGAGCGTTCGCACGCCCCATGACTGAAACACTTCTTCTTGCTGGAAGAAATAATCGTCTGCTTGTAACGCATCCAGAAGAGCGTCGTCGACATAAGGCGCCGGAGTTAGTTGTTGGCAGGTGGGATAAAGGATTCTGACCGCAAAGCGCCGATCAGTCTCCGAATTGACGATGTCGGACCGCGTATTGTCCGTAACAGTAAGGTCCTGAAGACCAACAAAACGCGGGTTGATGAAGGCGCCGTGCTTTGCGCATGCATGCGTGAGAATGAGACACAACAGTGCAAAAATTATGCGGAGCATGGTCACATCCTGTCATCAGTGATGAATCAACATATTAATGCTACATTTGAAGCAGGCCGCTTTGCAAGCCATTTAGTATGGACACAAAAAAACCGGCCAGAGCAGTTGCTCAGGCCGGTATTTTTCTAGAATTGATGCTCAAAACTCAGCTCGCGCGGCGCACTTCCAGATCGTGCTCACGTAATTTTCGATAAAGAGTGGAGCGGCCCATGCCGAGGCGGCGGGCGACTTCTGACATTTTGCCCTCATAAGTCTCAATGGCGAGAGCAATGAGATCCTTTTCGATCTCCTGCAGTGACCGCAGGTGACCTTCGCGGTCAAAGACAGCCACAGCTTCATGTGTTTCGTTGGTTGGGGCGCCAAGGATCGGCATTTCCCCCTTTTCCGGGGAGGGAATGTCTTCACTCACAACCGGTGGGCCTGACTGAATGCCGGCGGCGGAAAACTCAACTGCAAGCGTTGGAAAGTCTTCTGCAGAGAGATAAGCGCTCTCCGCCAGTACCACAGCACGGAAAATGGTGTTCTCCAGTTGACGCACATTACCTGGCCAGAGTTGTGCCGTTAGTACTTCGAGGACTTCATGGCGGACACCGCGCACATCACGGCGTTCTTCAGCATTATAGCGTCCAATAAAATGATCGATAAGCGCTGGTATATCTTCAGTACGATTGCGTAAGGGAGGGACTTCAATTGGAAAAACGTTCAAGCGATAAAACAGATCTTCGCGGAAAGTACCGTTCTTGGCGTCTTCAGCGAGATCGCGGTTCGTCGCAGAAATGACGCGAACATCGACTTTGACGGGGCGTTTTGATCCAATCGGATCAACTTCGCCTTCTTGCAGAACGCGCAGGAGTTTTACCTGCATATCCTGTGGCAGCTCACCAACCTCATCGAGGAAGATCGTGCCGCCATCAGCTTCCTGAAACTTGCCGATGTGTTTTGCGTTTGCGCCAGTGAAAGATCCTTTTTCATGGCCAAATAAAATGCTTTCAACAAGGTTTTCTGGAATGGCGCCGCAGTTTACAGTGATGAATGGTTTGCGTGAGCGTTCAGATGAACCTTGAATGGCGCGGGCAATCATTTCCTTACCGGTACCGGATTCACCAGTTATCAGTATGGGAATATTGGAAACCGCGGCGCGCTCGCCGAGCTTCATCACATGAGTGAGCGCCGGGCTTTCACCAATAAGATCTTTGAACCCCATAGCGCCTTCATGCTTGCGCTTCAGGCGTGAAACTTCACCTTTTAACGTCGTCAGATTAAGGACGTTATTGATGGAGACTACGACTCGCTCCGGTGAAGCGGGTTTGACGAAGAAATCAGTCGCGCCATTTTGCATCGCTTCAACAACCGTATCGATGCCGCCTTGTGCGGTTAAAACAATAACAGGCAAATCTTCCCGGAAGTTCCGGGCGCGCTTTAAAGTTTCCATGCCGCCAAGGCCCGGCATTCTGAGGTCGAGCATCATTAGGCCAATGTCATTGCCTTGCTCACTGCGCAAAAGGTCAAGTGCATTTTCACCGCTATCTGCTTGCAACACAGGGTAGCCGGCTTTTTCACAAACAGCGCGCATAAGGCGTCGCTGCGTCGGGTCGTCATCGACGATTAATACGGTTTTCACCATGAGGACGTTATCCATCAGTAACTGCTTGGCGGTTACCTTGGCGCGCGCAAGTAAAGATCGGTTTAAATCCGTGTCATTCCGAAACGCTTTTTTCCACTTTTTCGATAACCATACGTTCACCAATTAATTTTCTGTTAACGGCGAATACTCACGACGGGTAAGTGCGGGAGTTGATATTATGCTGCGCTGCGTTATCTAAAGACGACATTTAGAATAAAGTGAAGACAGTTTGCCCCATGTCTAAAACGATCAATAAAGAAGACCTCATCCGCCCGCTTGCTGATCTTGGCGGGGCGATCCCGCCGGCGCCTGATTGGTTTAACTGGGCTATCAACACGCCCAGTGAAGAGAAGTCGGTCGAGGTCAAGGGAGCAAAGATCACCTATTCGGCCTGGGGTAAGCCGAACAAACGCGGGATATTGTTTGTGCATGGCGGGCGGGCGCACCGTAACTGGTGGCGTCCTTTTGCGCCGTTTTTTGCCCAGGATCGCCGCGTTGGCGCCCTGGACCTTTCCGGTATGGGTGATTCTGATTGGCGTGATCAATATTCACTGGATTTGCTCGTTGATGAGCTGTTTGCCGTAATCGGCGAGGCGGGCCTTGCGGACCATGGGCGCCCGATCATTGTCGGGCACAGCTTTGGCGGGTGGGTGACGCTCGCCGCTGTCGAGAGAGAAGGGGACCGGCTCGGCGGCGCGGTCGTCATCGATAGCCCATTGGGGGTGCCGGACCCAGATGAGGGTTACACTGTCATAAAAGCGAACAAAGACCAGAAAACGCCGCCCGGACCGCCAACCATGCGGGTCTATTCAAAGATTGAAGAACCAATCCAGCGGTTTCGGTTCCTGCCAAACCAGCCCGCAGAGCATCTTTATCTGGTCGATTATATTGCCCGGCAGGGCCTCAAGCAGGCGCCGATGGATTTGAATGACCAGGCTGGGGAAAAAGGCTGGACCTGGAAATTCGACCCCTCCAAGGGAAAGAACTTCGAGATTCACTTCGAGCGTGACTTGCTGCGCGCATCCAGGTGCCCCTTAGCCTTCATCTATGGGGAAAAGTCACAATTTGCTCAGGGCGACGCCCTCAAGCATTTGCGTGATCAGGCCAAGGGGCGTTCTCCCTTTGTGATGATGCCAAACGCATATCACCATTTGATGATGGACGAGCCCATCGCCTTTATCACGGCCATGCGCACTCTGTTAAGCACCTGGCCAGTTCGCGCCGGAGGATAATTGCCCGCGCACGAGGCAAGAGACTTGCCCAAAGCGTTGAATTCCGTCAAAAAAGTGAAATAGCTAAAGGGTGACTTATGACGGACGAAACGATGCAAAAAGTACAGGACGCAGAAGAACACCAGCGTTCTTATCAGGGGATTATGACAGCGTCGGCTGAAATCGGCGTACCATTGGCAATGGCGCTGACCATGTTTTTTACAAGCCTAGTGATGGCAAACGGTATTTTCCTTTCCATATTTGCTGGCGTCTTTGTCTATGTGTTTGTTCATCTCGTTGTTAAAATCTTTTTCTCCCACTAGCGCCTAACAAAATGACGCCTCCGGAGGCCAAATGAAAATTGCCGTACTAAAAGAAACGCGATCGGGTGAAGCCCGTGTCGCGGCGTCGCCGGAGACCGTAAAAAAGTTTGTTGGCTTGGGCGCTGACGTGGCTGTGCAAATGGGCGCAGGTGAAGGGGCTCGTTTTTCTGACGAAGCCTATCAAGAAGCCGGCGCCACAATCAGCCCTAGCGGGGCTGATGCAGCGCAGTCAGCAGATCTTGTAATCAAAGTGCAACGCCCGACCAGTGAAGAGCTTCGCTTTTTACCGCGCGGCGCCAAAATGGCTGCGATCCTGTCACCACATAATGAGCAGGAAGAAGTTGAGACCTATGCGCGCCTGGGTGTTGATGCCTTTGCATTGGATTTCATGCCGCGCATAACCCGTGCGCAGTCGATGGATGTGCTCTCCTCGCAGTCAAACCTTGCGGGCTATAAAGCTGTCATTGATGCGTCTGCGTATTTTGGCAAAGCATTGCCGATGATGATGACGGCGGCGGGAACAATTGCTGCAGCAAAAGTTTTTGTCATGGGCGCTGGCGTTGCCGGGCTTCAGGCAATTGCTACGGCCCGCCGTCTTGGCGCGGTCGTATCCGCAACGGACGTGCGTTACGCGGCGAAAGAACAAGTCGAAAGTCTTGGGGCGACTTTTGTTACCGTCGATGAAGAAGCGATGAAGGACGCTGAAACTGAGGGCGGTTATGCGAAGGAAATGTCGGAAGACTTTCAACGCCGTCAGGCGGAGTTTGTCGGAGAGCACATTAAAAAGCAGGATATCGTTATTACGACAGCGCTCATCCCCGGGCGGCCTGCGCCAAAGCTAATTAGCGAGGCGATGGTGCAAGGGATGCGACCGGGTTCGGTAATTGTTGATCTGGCGTCGGAGCAGGGCGGTAATGTCGAGCTCACACGGCCGGGCGAGGCGATCGAGATTGGCGGCGTAACTATCCTTGGGTTTTACAATGTGCCGGGACGGCTAGCCGCGGATGCTTCCAGCCTATTGGCGCGCAATATCTATAACTTCGTTTCTGCATTCTGGGATGCAGATAAGAAAGAGTTCGTCGTCGATTGGGATGATGATATTTTCAAAGGCATTGCTCTAACGAGAGACGGCGCCGTAATTCATCCAGGGTTTGTGAATGCGCCATCGACATCGCAACCGGCTAATGAAACGACGGCGGATGATGGCGCCGATGATACCGATAACGATAGCGATGATAATCAGGAAAACCCGGAAGGGAGCCAGTAATGGCGATACAAGACAGACGCGAAGAAATCGAGCAAGCAGCCAAGACTGCTGAAGAACTCGCGCAAACGGCAGAGTCGGCCGCAGCAAATGCCAGTGGCAATGCTGAGGCGGCAACGGTTGCCGCTGAGCAGGCGCGCTCAATTGCTGATCAGCTTGCAGTGCTGGCGGCGGCAAGCCCTATCTCTGACTTCGTCTTTCTCTTCACGATTTTTATTCTGGCGATCTTCGTCGGCTATTATGTGGTCTGGTCGGTAACGCCTGCGCTGCACACCCCGTTGATGTCCGTCACGAACGCCGTTTCGTCGGTGGTTATTGTTGGCGCACTGATCGCGTTGGGCGCAGATCTCGCTAATTCAGCATCTGGCG
>BQJH01000096.1 GCA_021604605.1 Hyphococcus sp. | reverse complement strand
CATTGAGGGCGGCGATCCGGTAAAAAACTTTCGCGCGTATATTCACGCTTTGGCTTTGGCTTTTACGGAGCGTGATACGTTTCCATCGATTTTAATGCGAGAGTTTATGGGGGGCGCCATGCAAGAGCGAGAAACGCCCTTCCAGCAGGTTTTACAGTTCTATAAGATGACAGAGCGCTTATACGAAGCGGGTCGCAAGCAAAAGCTGTTTCGCAAGCTTGACCCTCACCAGCTTCATCTCTCCATTATTGGCCCGTTGGTTCACTTTGTTCTGACCCGGCGATTTCGTGAGCGCACATTCGGTAAGCTTGTGCATGATGTTAAAGATCCAACGGTTGCTGATTTCTCAAAGCATCTTGAGCGGCTACTTCTCAATGGCATTATGCGTTGAGCTGAGTCTCGCCATCGCCAGAAAAGCTTGCAATTAATTAAATAATCAATTAATTAATTGCTTATGACCCAGCAAAGATCGCTGAATCAGAGGCCGTGAAAAAGGTAGGAAGATCATGAGTATCAGAAAAATTGCCACTGCTATGGCCGTTTCTTGGCTCGCGGTCGCATGTGCGAGCGCCCAGTCTGCTAATGAGAGCAACACCAACCTGGAAATATTGCAGACCTATGCAGCAGATTATGCATTGGATGTTACGTTCAAAGAAGACATCACGCTTGGTGTAAAAGTAGGTGAAGAGTTCTACGCCGTCGAAGGAGTGGCCGCCAAAGAGGGCGCGCCCGCGCGTGTTTCAGTAAGTCGCGGAGAACCGGCCACGCCCTCAATCATTTATTCCTTTGAAAGCGAAACTGAGCTTCGGCAATTATACTCAGGGGAGCTCAATATTTTCACTTTAATGGCGCGCGCATTTGAACATGAGGTGACGCCAGTGAGGATTCAGGCAATGGACGGCTATACGCCTCCAGAGGATGTGAACCCTGCGGATGTTATTTTGCCTTTGACTTTTCATTTCTGGACGAAAGGCCAACCCGAACTTATTCCCTTTGGCCCGGACCTCACCCGTTTCACTCACGGTACGAATGCGGGAATTTTTTACTATCAGCCTGGCTTCCGCAGTATCTGGTTTGATATAAGACCCGGCCATCATGTGAATGAAAATGAAGAGAGCCGTTCCAATCCCTTTCCGTCGATGTTGATATTAGTTGAAGGCAGCGTGACGGCAATCGTCAATGATAAAACCTCATCTTTCACCGCTGGAACAACAATGTTCATTCCTGCAAATGTAAATCATCACTTTATCAATAATGGAGAGCAATCCGCACGTGGTTTCCTCCTGATGTTTGGTGACGGCGCCTAGCTGGTTGCGGTCAAGCCTCTAGTGTTATTCTTCAGGCAATTGCAAATACGCATAGAGCATGTCGGCGAATTCATCCGCCAGTGTTTTGCCGCTATAGGGGAAAAGGGTTGCCGGTTGTTCTTCCGGGTAAAGCGCTTTTTCAACAAAGATGGCATTGAGCATATAAGCTGCGGTTGCGTTTGCGCGCTTTATATTCTTTCTTTTGACTTCGGCCGAAAAAAATTCAAGCACTTGGGCCACAGTTGAAGCGGCCGCCTTTTCGTATTTTTTCCATTCTGGTCCGTCGCAGATTTCTGGTTTTAGCCGGGTGTAGAGATGAACAGCGCGCAAGAGATGCGCCTCTCTCGCGATACCGCTCCAGACTGTCGCCATGATTGCGCGCAAGGCCTTGCGTAATCCTTCTTCCGGGTTGACATCGACAGCGCCTTCACCGGCCTGCCAGCTTTCCAGTCGCGCCTGATAAATCTCCATGATGACCGGGATCAACGCATCTTTGTTTTCAAATCGCCGATAGACAGTACCGACGGCAACGCCCGCCCGTTCTGCAATCTCTGAAACCGAGACCTGATCAAACGGTTTTTCTCTCAAGGCCGCATCAAGCGCATTGACGATTTTTTCCCGCGCGGCGCGAGAACGGTCCTGGTAGGCGGGTTTTTCCCCTTGACTCACGGATCATCCTTTACTAACTAGAACATGAATTCATATTCACATTTAGAATGATTTGCTTCTCGATGCAAGTCTTTTGCTGGGATTTGCGGATCAAAAAACAAGGCATGACAGGGGGAGGGAGGAAAATTTTGCGATTACTGTCCATAATATGAACATGAGTTCATGTTCATATTATAGTTTTGGCGACGCCTTACCTGACGGATCGGAGATCACCGTGACGGAACTAATGGCGAGACCAACAATGAAACCAACAGCGAAACCAATTTGAAGAAAACCAATTGACGAAATCAAACCGAAGAAAATTCGAATGAAGAACAAGGAGCTTGAAATGAGACGGGACAGAAAAAAACAGATGGAGAATGAAATTCCTGAAGGGGATGGCGAAGAAATTATCGAGGAAATCAAAAACGAAATATTTAGCGAAGGTGCGGACATCAAGGTCTTTAACCTTAGCTGGCTGGTTTTGCCGCTTGGGTTTGCTGTGCTTTACGAGTGGATGTTCCGAAAATTCATGCCGGTGATTGAAGACGCTGAAATCAGTTTACTTGCCTATGAAGTTATTTTGGCGGTGCTGGTTATCAGCTTTACATTGCTTGCCAGAAAAACATTCCTTGCAGGTTGGAAAATGCCGAAAGGGTTTTCCTGGTTGTTGGTTGTCGGGCCTGTCTGGCTGGGCATTATTTCACCTGTTGGTATGGCGATTGAAAACGCTGCCGGAGATGTCGGGGCTGTTCTTATATGGGGCGCGATCTCATTACTGGTAGCAATCAATGAAGAGACGTTGTTTCGTGGGTTTGCATTGCGCGGTCTCATGAAAAGTTTTCGCCCGCTCACCGCTGTCATTCTTTCATCCATTGCTTTTGGGTTGCTTCACCTTGTCAATCTGTGGGAAGGCGGCAGTCCTATACTGATTGGCGCGCAGGTCATTTCCGCGACGGGTGTCGGTGCGATCATGGCGGCCTTGACGTTGAGGTCGGGCAGTATCCTGCCGGCAATCCTGATCCATTTTCTGGTCGATATTGTTGGATTGACGGCTCTCGGTGGGTTTGAAGAAGCCTTGCAGTCAGTGGAGTTTGCGCCAAGTCTGGTGATCACAGGACTTGTCTTCTTTGCCTGGGGCCTCTTCTGGTCATGGCGTGCGGAGCGCGCCGGCAAGATTAAGTATTAGGCGTCAACCGATGGAACTGGCGGGCGGCTTATTCAGCCGCCTGCCATTCATCAACTTTGCGCGGGTTGGTGATTAGCCATAAACGCCCACCCAGAAAGATTGCGGCTGCCGCTAAGCTTGCCAGCAATCCGTACCAGACGCCAACGGCGCCCAGCGGTGTATACAATCCGAGATAGGCTGATACGGGAAAGCCGATGATCCAATAGCTGATGAAGGTCACGACCATCGGTATGCGGACATCTTTTAACCCGCGCAGCGCCTGATTGGCCGCGACCTGAATAGCGTCAAACAGTGCGAACGCAGAAGCGATCGGGATAAACGCCGCGACCAGCGCCAGAACCGCCGTGTTTTCCACGTCATCTTTATCGAGATAAAGTCCGGCAATAAAGTTCGGCGCCAGCATCATCGGCACAGCAAAAAGCATAATCGCGGCGATGCATGATAGAATAGAGATAGCACTGGCGCGTCTGACCCCGGCGGGGTTTTTTGCCCCGGCCATTAACCCAACCCTAACGGAACCGGCCATGGAAAGGCCCAACGGCAACATAAATGCTAAAGCCGCCACATTCAGCGCGACCTGATAAGCGGCCATCTCGTTGACGCCGATGCGCCCCATCAAAAAGACAGCGGCGTTAAACAGCATCGCCTCAAAGATCATGGTCATGCCAATCGGCCAGCTCAGTTGTAAAACTTCGCGCAGGCGAACCCAGCAGGGATTGAAAAAGTTTTTAAAGATTTCAAACCGCCGACTGACTTTTTCATGACTGATATAAACAACCAGCATGAAAAACCCGGTCATATGAGAAACCGAAGACGCAATGCCTGCGCCCACCAGCTCCATTCGTGGAAAGCCCCAATTGCCGTAAATCAACAGCCAGTTCAAAAACGCGTTTAGCAATGTTGTGATAATAATAAACACAAGCGGCGCTCGCGTGCGCTCAATGGCGGCGAGAAAATTTCTGAGCGCCATGATGCCAAGTGCGAAGGGCAGGCCCGGCGCCATGGCCAGAACATAAGGCTCAGCCAAAGCAGCAGGACCGGCAGGTTGCCCCAGCGCGATGGAGAGATCTTCTGCGAGGAAAAACAGCAGGGACAAAATCGGGATGCCAATGCCAATGGTCCACAGCCCCATGCGCACAGACCGGCGCACATCATCAGTATCATCCGGATTGGCGCCCAGCGCCTGACTGACCATGGGCGAGACAGCCATGGCCGGGCCAAACCCGAAGAGAAACATCGCAAAATATATCACCAGCCCTAAGGAGGCGCCGGCGAGCGCTTCCGGCCCGAGGCGCCCAACCATCAACACATCAACAGTGTTGATAGAAAACTGGACGAGCTGAGTGAGGCCCATTGGAATACCAATAGCCATCAACGCGATGAATTCGCGCCGCCATGCCGCCTTGCCTTGAACAGGTATTGCGTCCTGCTCAGCGGGCGGCTCAACTGGGTTCGTCTGCTTCACGTCCATACTTTCAATGGGCCGCCCTGATAGGCGGGCGACGGGGTGTAGCAGATTTGCCGGCAATAAGAACCCGGTCAAAAGTTAGTTTTTTAGCCCTGTAGATATTGGGAGACAGTTTTCGCCTGCGCTGCATTCGCGTTCAGCATATCAAAACGCCCTGTTTCTAACATTGAAGGCAGACCGGCGAGCGACCCATAGGCCTGATAGGCGAGCGCGCCGCCAATAGACAGGCTCGCGACTCCCGCTTCTGCAAACTCTTCAAGCGCGTGGTTGCGCAACTCTCCTATCACCAAAACATTCACCCGTTTTGAAACGGCATCGCAGACAGCGCGCACGGCGTCCATATCAGGCAACCCCGGTGCAAATAGCGCTTCAGCGCCTGCTTCTTCGAATGCCTTCAGTCTGCCAATGACTTCATCGAGATCAGCATCGCCATAAAGAAAAGCTTCGGCGCGAGCTGTTAATACAAAATTGTTATTCACGGAATTGACCGCTTCCGCAGCCGCCGCCATGCGTTCAACCGCCAATGCTTTTTCAATAATCGGTGTTGCTTTGTCTCCGGTCGAATCTTCGATTGATCCGCCAGCCAACCCCGTTTGCGCGGCCAGACTGATTGTTTCACCAGCATCTTCCGGTTTTAAACCATAGCCATTTTCAAGGTCCGCCGTAACCGGAATAGAGACCGCGCTCGCGACTTCCCGGCAATGAGCAAGAGCGTCTTCACGCGATACGCCATAATCATGTCGTCCTTTGGTCAGGGCAAAACCGGAGCTTGTCGTCGCGAGCGCCTTGGCGCCTAAACCTTCAAGGATACGTGCAGAACCTGCATCCCACGGGTTTGGTAAAATAAATGGAACGCCTTTTTTATGGAGATCGCGAAACGCTTTTACTTGGCTTGTTTGGTCAGACATAGTCAGGTTTCTTTCTTGTTAAACTTCAACATTCTCGCAAATCCAGGGTTCTGCTTTCCCCGCATCTTCCCATTCCTGCCATGCAGGTAGTGTCTTTATAGCCGTTGTGTATTGTTCGACGGTGGCCGAGCTGCTCAACCTATATTTTTCAATCCGATTGATGACCGGCGCGAACATAGCATCGGCGATGGTAAAGCGCCCGAACAAAAATGGTCCCCCAGATTGATCGAGGCAAGTTGCCCAAATACTTTCAACACGCGCAAGATCACGTTTGCCCTCAGGCGATAACGCCAGCGGGCTGACTTCGCGCGCCATGTTCATCGGACATTCGTCACGCAACGCCAGGAAACCACTATGCATTTCGCACGAGATTGCGCGTGCATGGGCGCGTTGTTCCCTGTCCTCTGGCCAAAGGTTTTTCTCTGGAAAAAGCTCTGCGAGATATTCAACAATCGCTAACGAATCCCACACAGTAAAATCCTCATGTTTTAAAACCGGTACTTTCTTCGTCGGTGAAAACTCAATAAAATGAGCGCTGTTATTGGGAATATCAAACTCAGAGAGCGTTTCCATAAACTCAATTTCAAATGTTTTTAGGACGAGCCATGGCCGCATTGACCAGGATGAATATTTTTTATTTGCGATAATAAGTTCTAGACCAGACATGAGGCGCCTTTCTTGTATAAAATTGAGATCAGTTTGGTGGGAATCGGTGAGTCTTTTGCCGTGTCCATTTCCAGAACCGCCCGTCGATAGCGGCGAGACCCAGCGTGATGACGATCAATCCGGCGATATGGTTCCAGAATAAATGCTCACCTAAAACCACAATGCCGAGAAAAATACCGCTAATTGGAATGAGAAAGGTGACCAGCGTAATATTGGTCGCGCCGCTGCGCGCCAGAAGGAAGAAGAAGATAACATAAGCGAGCGCCGTTGATAGCAAACCGAGTGCAAAGATCGATAACAGCGCACCCGTTCCCGGCGTCGCTAAAAGCCAGGGCGTGTCGATAACCAGCGCTGCCGGCGCCACCATCACCATGGTTGCGGTAACTTGGCCAAAGGCAACGGTAACCGGCTCTACTTTCATGCGCTGGAAGCGACGTCCGTATATTGCCGCGAAAGCATAAGAAAGTGCGGCGCCTAAACACCCCATCATACCGAGCACGGCGAGGCTTTGCCCTTTCAGTGCGTCAAACCCGATCAATAAAACAACACCTGCAACGCCTAATGCGGCTCCAGCGACCTTGCTTGGCGTTGCGCGTTCATTACTCGTCAGGAAATGAGCAACAATCACAGTAAAGACAGGCGTTGTTGCGTTCAGGATAGACGCCAGGCTCGCGCCAATCTGGGTCTGTCCATAAAATATGAGCGCGAAGGGAATGAGGTTATTTAATATGCCCATAGATGCGAATGCCGCCCATGCAGAGTTCGTCCACGGGATTTTACCGCCTGTTACCTTGGTGAAGAAAAACAGGGCGGCGCTGGCGAGCGTGACGCGGCACAAGACAAGTGTAAAAGGCGGCACGACGTCAAGGGCGACTTTCGCAAAGAAAAATGATCCGCCCCACAAGAGTGAAAGCACGATTAACAATGCCCACTCTAATGTCCCCATTGTGTCTTGTTGCATGCAGGTTCTCTTTATGTGTTTGTTTTGGGGCTTCGATATGTGCGGAGCGCAGGATTTTCGCTAGCCGGAATCGGACTTGATAATTGCCGCCTCGATTGCATTTTTAATCTCAAGAGAAGATGATCGCTTTATCGGATAAGAGGACATCATGCTTGATTTTGAAGAGTGTGAAGCAGCAAGAAAACGATGCGACCCTGCTTATGACGGGGTGTTTTTCATTGCTGTACGGACGACAAAGATTTATTGTCGCCCAATTTGCCGGGTGAGGTCGCCGTTGCGAAAGAACGTAACATTCTACCCGACGGCGGCGGCTTGTGAAACGGAGGGTTATCGCCCCTGCTTGCGGTGTCGGCCGGAGGCGGCGCCCTTTAGTCCGGCATGGAATGGCACAAAATCGACCGTGTCACGTGCGTTGAAGTTGATTAAAGACGGCGCCCTCAACGAGATGACGGTAGAAGCCTTGGCTGAGAAGCTAGGCGTCGGGGAGCGACATCTTGGGCGGTTATTTCAACAACATCTCGGCGCCAGTCCGACAAGTGTCGCCAAAACTCTCCGTGTGCAAAAGGCTAAACGCCTGCTCGATGAAACTGATTTGTCAATGACGGAGATTGCTTTTCGCGCCGGGTTTAACAGCCTGCGTCGGTTTAATGCGGTATTTAAAGAGAGTTATCGGATGGCGCCGTCTGAAGTTCGAAAGTCAGCTCTCGCGCGTTAGCCCAGAACGTCAGTTAATACCCGACGCCAATTTTCTCCCATGATTTTGTCGATATCCCTTGCGCTGAAAAACGCATCTGCTTCCAGCGCGTGTTCGATCAGGCGCATTCGGTGGACATTGTTCAGTGAGGGGATGACTACATGCTCCGGTAATTTGTTAAAACCGGGCACGCCCCGATTGTCGAGCGACTGCCACCATGCGTGATATTGCTTCACCCCTTCTGCATTGTCATTGTTAAGTTTTTTTACTGCCTGTTTCCCGCTCATAGGAAAGTCATTGGAGATGGCGGTTGCGTCGATCCCGCCGATATTGGCAAGGTGGCGAAGCTGCGCAACATAGTGACCGACATTAGGCGCCGGGTCCGTTGTGAGCCAAAAGCTCATCATGAATACGCCCATGACCCCGCCGGAACCCGCGACCGCCCGGATCATTGCATCGCTTGCGCAACGGGGATGATCAACGATGCTCCGGCAGGCGCCGTGAGACAGGATGAACGGTGATGTCGTAAGCTTTGCGACGTCTAGCGTTGTTGGCTCCGATGCGTGGGACACATCGGGAATGATGTTCCATTTGTTCATTTCTGAAACGCCATCGCGCCCGAGCGGCGTCAAGCCACTTTGCACAGCTTCCAGGGCGCCGCCTGCAAAGAGATTGTTGTGATGATGTGTTAGCTGGAGAATGCGCAAACCCTTACCGTGAAAATACCCGATGCGATCGAGTTTATCTTCAATGGGCTCACAGGACTGAAATTGTAGGAATACTGCGACCCCGTCATCGGTGTTAATGTCGGACCCTTTGTTGGCGACGAAGGCCATAGGATACGCTGTTTCTGTGGAGGCGCGTACGGCGTCAATGCTTTCGTTACAGGCATCAAAAGTGCGTATCCATCCTTTTGATCCGTCAGGCAGCGTTATTTCCGTCACCTTGGAGGCATCTATGATGGCGGCGCCCAAACCGGATTGTTCAAACTCATGATTGTCGCCACGCAAAAAACTGAGCCCATCTATATAGAGGCGGCCCATTGGCGGAGTGTTGTTGTGCTTGTCTTGCGATAGCGGCTTGCGATCTAGCGTTGTGCAGGCCGCAATGGCTGACGCGGCGCCCGCGCCGATAACCATCCGTCGATCAAATTGTTTCGGCATCTGTCGCGCTCCTTGGCTTTCAGTAGATACCATGCGGCTGGGTTTGTCCTCTGTTCATTTGCAGGAAGCCGGTCAGATTGTCATAAGCCGCTGACACAGGCCGCTGAAACAGGGCGTTGTGATATTACCTTACAGGAGAAAGGAAATACCCCATGCCGCTTTCTGGTACCTCTGACCCACTCGCCTCTCATCGTGCGCCCAAAGGCCCGCGCGACATTATCGCTTTTCGCTTTACGAAGTTGCAGCGCTTGCCCGTGAGGGACACGGGTGAAGTTTGTAGCCGAAGAATAGTCGATTGCTGGATATGAAAAAGCAGCGCCTGATGAGGGCGCTGCTTAATAATTTTCTTCTATTGTTTGGCCTATGCGTCGATGTCTTCAACGTCACGCGGCTGGCGAGCATCCTTGTCCATGCGCTTCATGGCTTTTTGCAGTTTTTCAAAAGCCCGCACTTCGATCTGGCGCACGCGTTCGCGGCTGACATTATAAACCTGGCTCAACTCTTCAAGCGTTGAGGGATTATCCTTCAACCGCCGCTCTGTGAGAATGTGCTGCTCGCGCTCGTTTAGCGTCGCCAGGGCCTCTTCAAGCAGGCTCATACGCATGTCATATTCGTCTTCGGAGGCGAGTTTGGCTTCCGGGTTGACGGCATTATCGTCCACCAGCCAGTCCTGCCACTCGCCGCCGCCATCGGCATCTTTTGACATTGGCGCGTTCAATGAGGCTTCCCCGCCGGACATGCGCCGGTTCATGGAGATCACGTCATCATTGGTGACGCCGAGCTTTGTGGCGATATGTTCAACTTGAT
>BQJH01000095.1 GCA_021604605.1 Hyphococcus sp. | reverse complement strand
TGCTGGAAACAGAGCTCGACTTTTCGATCGATGTGATCGGCTTTGAGACCGCCGAAATCGATCTGTTGATGCAAGACAGTGAAACAGCGGATGATCTCGACGATGAAATCCCGCCTATAGATCCAGGCCCGCCAACATCTGAACCTGGCGACTTATGGATGTTAGGCGAGCATCGGCTTTATTGCGGCGACGCGCTGGATGCGGTTTCCTATGAAACAGTGCTGGGTGGTGAGCGCGCCCAAGCGGTCTTTACCGACCCGCCCTATAATGTGCGGATTGATGGAAATGTTTGCGGCAATGGCGCGGTCAGCCATGATGAGTTCGTCATGGCGTCTGGCGAAATGTCGCAAGCGGAGTTCACCGCTTTCCTATCTTCTGTCTTTGAGCGATTGGCGACGTTCAGCATTGATGGGTCTTTGCACTTCATCTGCATGGATTGGCGCCATTGTTTTGAACTTCTCACTGCTGGGCGCAGCACATACAGCGAGCTCAAAAACCTCTGCGTGTGGAACAAAACCAATGGCGGCATGGGATCGCTCTATCGCTCAAAACATGAGCTGGTCTTTGTCTTCAAACACGGGGTTGCACCGCATATCAACAATGTTGAACTTGGCCGGTTTGGGCGCAATCGCACCAATGTCTGGGATTATGCGGGCGTCAATGCGTTTGGCGGCGCACGCCTTGAAGATCTCGCCGATCATCCAACGGTAAAGCCGGTGGCGATGGTCGCTGATGCGATCCTTGATGTGACCAAGCGTGGCGGGTTGGTGCTCGATCCCTTTTGCGGCTCTGGCTCAACCATTTTGGCGGCGGAAAAAACCGGGCGGCACGCGGCCGCCATTGAGCTTGATCCGAAATATGTCGATGTGGCGATCAAGCGTTTTGAGGCCGCCACAGGCGTTCAGGCCGTGCATGCCAAATATGGCCTGCCATTCAATGAAGTCGCTGAAAACCGCGCCTTCGATCGTTCATTGTTAGGGGAGTAAAAATCATGTCGAAATCAGACAAAAAAGAAAATGACTATAACGTCGGCTTTAAAAAGCCACCCAAGCACACGCAGTTCAAAAAGGGAAAGTCCGGCAATCCAAAAGGCCGACCGCGAAAATCCAAAAACATGACCACGGTGCTAACCGAGGTGATGGCGCAAACCGTCACCATCAAACAGAACGGTAAACGCCGTCGCGTGCCTTTGCGCGAAGCCTGGGCCTATAAAATTGGTGAAGCGGCATTGAGAGGCAATGTGCGCGAGCAGGTCGCTTTGATGAAGGCGCTTCACGACTATGTGCCGGAGGCGCTTGAACCGGAAAAGGCGCCGCCTACGAAAATCATCGTCAACTTTGTCGACTCTAATGAAGAGATCCTCATGGAGCGCTACAAGCGTGAAGAGGAAGAAGAGCGCATCGCTCAAGAAGAAGAGGCGCAAAAGGAACTAGAATGGCGCGCCTCAGGCATCGATGATGAACCGGAACCCTAAACCGGTGTGCTAACGACAGTGTTTCAGCGGTTTTTCGACAGCAAAGCGTCGGCCTGATCAGCAAGAGATGAGGCGCATCTCATTGACTTTCGTAAATCGGCAAGCAGCTCAACGGCCGACGGCCCCACAGCCTGTCCGGCAACAGCGCTTTGATGGGCCGCCTCCAGATGGTTCGTGATATCGGCAAAGAGGCGCTGGATTTGTTCATGCGCATTGCGCGAATTATCTACCCGTTCCACCATAGACCAGAAGTAGTGCTCAGGTTGGTGGACTAGTCCAGCTCATTTTTTGGATCTTGTTAAAAATACTCCCTACAGAGACGGTTTTCGACTGGACTTCCGCCTCCATTCGAGCGGTACTGCATGAACAAAACGTCTCCGCCCGACCGTCCCATTTACCCCGTGACCGACGCCGGGCTCGTTGCAGTGCAACGAGAAGGAGAGTTTTATGAGTATAGTCACACGCCAAGAAGAAATACGGGCTGAGGTCGAAGCCCTGGATGGGTTGACCTACAAGGAGCTGAAATCCCGTTATCTCAAACTCACCGGCGACCTGCCGCCAAAGCGCATTGGCAGGACACTGCTGAAACTCGCCGTCGCCTATGAGATCCAGCGTAAAGATCACAAAGCGCTCGTGACCCGCATTCACAAAAAGCTGGCCAAGATCTCTGAGGCGAAAGATGTCTCGGTCACGCTAAAGAAACCGCAACGCCAAATAAAACCAGGCGGGCGATTAGTGCGCGAGTGGCGCGGCAAATCATACGAAGTCTATGTCGCAGATGATGGGGTCTTCATGAATGGCAAGCAGTATAAATCTCTATCCGCGGTCGCACATTCCATCACTGGCGCGAAATGGAACGGCCCCCGGTTTTTCGGACTGCGCTCACCGCGCACAGAATCTCGAGGGTCAGCATGATCAAACGCTGCGCCATCTATACTCGCAAATCCACAGAAGAAGGTCTCGACCAGGCCTTCAACTCCTTAGACGCCCAACGCGAGGCTTGTGAGAACTACATCCTCTCCCAGAAATCAGAAGGCTGGCGCGCGATCAAAACCCATTATGATGATGGCGGCCTCTCGGGCGGCAACATGGAGCGCCCTGCCCTCCAGGCGCTGATGCAAGATATTGATGACGGTAAAGTTGATATCATTGTTGTCTACAAGGTGGATCGTCTCACTCGTTCATTAGCGGACTTTGCTAAGCTGGTTGAGCGATTCGACAAACATGACGTGTCATTTGTATCGGTAACCCAGCAGTTCAACACGTCGAACTCCATGGGACGTTTGACGCTGAATGTACTTCTTTCCTTTGCGCAGTTTGAACGGGAAGTTGGCGCAGAGCGGGTCCGCGACAAGATTGCAGCCTCTCGTAAAAAAGGTATCTGGACGGGTGGGCAACCTCCACTCGGTTACAACAATGTCGACCGCAAACTTGAGGTCGTTGAAGCCGAGGCGAATATTGTTCGGGAAGTCTTCAATATCTACCGCCGAACGCAATGCGTGAAGAGGATTATTGAAACTGGCGCCAAACGCGGCTGGATCTCGAAGCGACGCGCCAATGGAAGTGGCGGCAAGCCGCTCTCGCGCGGACCCATTTATCACATACTCAAAAACCCGATCTATGCCGGGCTAATCAAGGGAAAGGACAAACTCTACGAGGCGCAGCATGATGCGATTATCGCACGCGACGTTTGGGAAGGCGTGCAGAAACATCTCGCCCAGCGATCACAATGGTCAGGGTCCGTTAAGTCAAAGATCAGTCCCCTCGCTGGCCTTCTTTACTGGAACGATGAACGCCTGATCCCCAGTCATTCAAGCCGCAAAAATCGACGGCATCGGTATTACATTAGCGCGGCAAACAAGACGGAGATCGATGGGCGTGTACGGCTCAAAGCCAGAGACGTGGAAACGGCGGTAGTCACTGCAGTCAAGGGATGGAGCTTAGATGCTCACCGCGCCATCAGCGACATCATTGTAGACGGCGCTGACGCCTCAGTAATCCAGTGCATCGACAACCAATTACAAATGACAGCGATTGCGCTGCGAGATGACGGCGCCCTTGAACGCCTCACGCCCTGTATCACAAAGATCGACTTATCGGAAACCGGCATTGCTATCATGTTGCAGCCGCAATCTCTCATTGATAACGCTGATCTTGCTGACTTCATGAAAGAGGAAGCTACCATTCGATCCGATCTTTCCCTGAAACGACGCGGCCAAGAGCTTCGCCTAATCCTTGGCGACTTCCATGTACCAAGTCCGCCTGATGAAACTATCACCAGAACTCTCGCCCGCGCTCATCGTTGGAAAGAATATTGGTTCGCCGGCACGAACAATGAATTGAAAACTATCCTTGGTTACGAGCTTGCAGACTCCACCACAAGCCATCGAACCATAAAACTAGCATTCCTGGCACCCGATATCGTTGAGGCGTTCATGGACGGATCCGCGCCGTTTGAAATCAACAGCGAAACACTCAAACGACTCTCAGCGTTGCCGATAGATTGGGAAGAGCAACGAAGACTTCTTCGGATAACCCAAAAATGAGCGACCGCCGCTTAGGCGCTATGCACTTCATGCTAGCACTCAGCTCTTTGGTTTATCAAAGTCGCGAGTGGCAAGGTCTTGGTAACTTAGACGCTCCCGTTCCCACTCGATGCGATTTCCGCCGAAGCCATCCTTCCGCGGTACAAGCTTCTTCTTCTCTACGAGGACGCCTCTTCCTTCGTCAGATATGCGCACCTCAATCGCAAGTCCTTCGGGGGGCCATTTTCTCCCTGGCAGACCATCAAAGAAATCACGGACAAATTTCGCAGCCTTTTCAAGCCAATCATCAGGCGGAAATAAAGGGTCATCAAAATTCATTAACGCACGTTGAACTACCGTATCATTGAGCGCAGTGCTTTCTTTTTCGTAATCATCTTCCCATTCAGTAAGCACATATTGTCTCCATAAAAGTTGGAGGTCAGTGTCAGAAATAGATGCATTCGACTTGTACGCTGGAACAGGACCGACATTTTCACGATAGTACCAAAAACAGTTATAAAGGGCTTCAGATAGAATTATTTCTATGATCTGGCTGCCTTTATCGGCTTTCTTTCGATTGCAGCGGTCGCAGGCACACCGAAGATTATCAGGGGTTGGGTCACCACCGTCAGCTGCTGGAATGACGTGGTCCAGTCTGGGCGCACGTATGTCATTCTTTCCAAATAGTTCTTGGAGCGTCTGTTCACCGCACAGATAGCAAACCCAACGGTCTCGCTCATAGACTTCTGTTGCAACCGCCTTTGATATATTGCGCCTGCGGAAAACGCCCGCATTTGCCGATAGAGTAATGCCCAACGCCTCACGCGCTCTTTTCATTCTCGTTCGAGCTGCGGTTACTGGAATTCCTGCAACGTTTGTTAGCCACGTAGTCCAACTACGCACTAATCCGAAACGTGTTTTGACCTCAAGCAAGAGACAACCACAAGCAAATGCAGCATCAAAATCCGTTAACTCAAAATTATCGCTGACCGACAGATTCTCAGGCGTTGTTTTTTTAGGTTCATTTTTACGGCTCGTCGATTTTTTATACATCTCGCGTGCGGCAGCCGCTACGTCGAGCGTTCGCATCGATGCGATACGCTGACCGCAGAATGTTTTTCTGCCAGGTCGCCAAGGGATGCCGGAAGCCATAACCCCAAGATAGCAGGTGGCACGCGTTTAGCGAAGCGCGCTACACGATCCATGCCTTGGAATATCAAATTGCGGCCACGCGTTGGAATTACAGCTAAAAAACCCGCTAGTACCCCCGAAGCTTAATGTCCAGTTTTGAGCACAATGGCGACTTCCGGATCATCCTCAAAGCGGACTTTTCATTGTCAGCTATTATGCACCCCAACTGCGCCCTCACATGCACTTGATGCCTGCAGCTCAATACTTTCGGCTAGCCCCAACGCATCCTCAACTTTGATCCTAAAATCATGAACGGTACTATTGTTCTTAGTACGGCCAAGTAGAAGTTAGACGGCAGGTACGTTGATTGTCTTCCGATAATCAGCATCGCCCTGTTCGTCTCATCAAATGAGCCAACTCCTTGAGCGATAGGCCATCTTAATTGCAATCATGACGCAGCAACACGCTCAAAGTCCATAATCCAATTTATCTCCCAGACCGACTTTACGGGATCAAAAAATGCTTGCTCCCATCGCGCCTGTTCGGCGTTTAACGATCTCCAGATAAACCGCATAAGATATCTTGTCCCTTTGTAGGCCTCTAGCCCGTAGAATGTGCCCACGCCATTATCAAAACGTCCTCTAACATTTTCGATCAAATCTGGGTTATCAATATCCGTCCAATAGATCGTCCACTCGTTGTATTTGGGGTTGTAAGTCCTAACACTAGCGCCCTCGAAATAAATCCCATCGTACTCACCGTACATTCGATCGATACTTGTCATACCTCGCAACAAAGTTTGGTGTTCGTAATTCAGGTGAAAAATTGCCCATTCGTTCGAGCCGGTAAGCCGATTTTTCAACTTGCGGTTCGTGACGGTCCATTTTCCATCGAGAAATGTAAAGTCAACTATAATGTCTTCGCTCATTACCAATCCCTTAGTTCTTTCACAGCTCTCATGAACATCGCTAGCTCATACTTAAAAGGGAATTGGAATGCTGCAATTCGACAGATGTTGCCGTGATTGCTTAAAGTCAAGTTACCCAACTTTTATCTTCAACTAGGCTCTCAGCTTCTAACTATAACCCTCTCTGACAGGGCCGATACAGCTCCAGGAAAGGTTAACGCACCTCTGAACCCAACCTCACGTTGTTTGCGCGACGCAAACGCAAGAAGTGATTCCTCCGTGCCCTTTACCTTGACGGTTATTCACCCTTCAATCGAACAATCGGGACCCCCTTTTGGAGTTCGAATTTAGATGAAGCCTGAACCGATTGCTCCGCGCTGTAAGCCTCCCAAATTATAAGAATAAGTTTATCATGATGAATTTTTTACGATTGTTTAGATGTCCGTCCTGTATCCGCATATGGAGATGTAACCGTTCATCCCATTTTTTCCACCAATCGCAATCAACATACGACCGATTAACCGGGTCATTCGCCTACATTTATTGACCTACCATCCCAGAGTAGTTGCCAAACAAATGAAAGCTATAAAACTGTAGCCCCGATGCTTACGCCAAAGCTTGTCCAAAATTAAGCACCACGGCAATTGGCTTATGAACGTTGACAGGAAAATAATTTGACCAGAAAATACACGAGACCTAAATTGTGGATTGCGAAGACGATATTGTCCGCTACTTTTTTCGTAGCATGGACATTTTCAGCTACTCAGGCTGCCACAGCGGGTACCTTCAAAAGTGCCATAACCAGTCTAGAAAAAGCATATAGTAATCTTAAATTCTATTCGGACACAACAACTTCAGTACTTTCCGTTGTGTCCGAAAGTGGCGACATCATCCAGAATAAAAATGTATATCGATTTGTTTATCACGATAGAAAAGGTGCATTGATCGATAACTATCTTGGCCAAATGTTTATGATATCAGACTGGAAAACAGTCACTAATTGGTACAAGGCGCCCGCTCGATACAGCGTTATCCCACTTGATGTAAATGCTGACTGGCGAGAGCAATTTTTCCCTGTTGGGGGAATGATGGATTCCGAACATCCAGGCATTGCTATGCTGCTAGATCGCCAAACTGGTCAATCTGCAGGTACATTTCCAATGTTGCAGAAAATTAGCAACGTCACCAACATAAAGTATGAGAATAACCCTGCCGTTCTCCTTGAGGGAGAGTTCATTTTTTCATCACAAGGAATTAATTTTGAAAAGTCGGATACCAGTATTGCTTCAGGAAAACTTTGGATTGATGTCAGTACCGGTTTGCTTCGCAAGGCTGAGTATGAAATCACTGAGCTTTATTCTAATTCATTTGGTAATGCTCGCAAAGCAAGCTTGACCGTCATGCACGATGAGGTCGTGACCGTCCCGCCCGGTGATCAAGTACTATCTGACCTTTTTACATTTTTCCCCCGAGAGAGCGATGTCAAGCGTGGGAATTTGGCTGAAATGTTCACGGCCCCTTCCAAGTCCGAAGATGATGACGGGTCGCCAAATTTTCTTCTCAACCGACCTGCACCTCTTTTTACTGCCAAAACAATTGATGGTGAGAGTTTTTCTCTTTCCGATTATCGTGGCAAGCGCATCCTGTTGTTTTTTTGGGCTACATGGTGCCCAAACAGCGCTCGCGCTGTGCCACAAATCGACCAGCTTGCGGGATTGCACATAAACGACTTTGACGTGATTGGTGTTAATGTAGACAGCTTTGTCGGGCGTCAGGTTCTGCAATCATACTACAAACTTCGCGGCCTAAGCTTCAGAAGTATAGTCGATGAAAATAATGCCATCACTGCACAATATCGAGGAATATTTATTCCAAGCGCTTTCCTTATCGATTCCTATGGAATCGTTCGAAATATAGACCTCGGAGAAACAGAAGATCTTGTCGTACGATATACTACAATCCTTGAGGATACGCCTTGATCATCGATTCTCTCGTTTGCGCAGGCCTGCGTTATTGATTCATGCCTTACCGAGAATAGAATTTCTATTTTCAAGCAGCATTGCTGTGCTGATGCATCAAATTCTTTGAACGCCAAGGCTGGAACTTAAAAGGCGATCGATTTTGTCACGTTTTTCGGGGCACACATATTTATCATCAGATAAAGCCTCGGAAAACTGAGCAACCGCCTTGTTTAGATCGAAATGAAGCCCTGTTTTGACCTCCGCAATGAACTTATATGTGGATGCCATGCCTGAATCCTCTGGACGGAATTTTTGATATTGAGAAAAATGCCTTAACGCAGATTCATATTTCTCATCCACAATCAGGAGGCGACCATACATCAAGGCACACTCCGTGCTGCCCTGGGTCCGCTGTAATACTGACTGGCAAATATCTAATGCAGATTGATTTTGACCCGTTTGCTCATAAATGCTCGCTAACTTTGCCGCTGCTCGATCATGAAGAGGGTGGATATCCAAGGCGTTTCTATACCACTGCTCTGCTTCATAAAGGACACCCAATTTTAGATTAATATCACCTGCACGCACTAACATTCTCGGATGCCGGTCCGAAAGATTAACCGCTCTCATGTAGTATTCTTTTGCCTGGGAATATTGTTCCTTCTCTGCATAAAGATCACCAAGATCACTTGCCAAATTCCAATTGTGTGATGCAATTTTGAAGGCCTGTTCAAGTGCTTCTATAGCCCCTTGAACGTCACCGGTTATTTGACGCGACATCCCCAGCGCCCAGAGGCTTTCCGGATGATTTGGGCTAAGCGCAATGGCGCGCTCTGAAAATTCAAATGCTGAAACCATGTCTTTTGGATCGCTTGTCCAGCGTAAATACTTCTGGGCATAGGCCTTTGAAATTCCGGCATAGGCGGGCGCGAAGCTTTCCTGTTCTTCGATAATGCGCTCAAATAAGACTATGGCTCTCTCATTACTATCGCGCTCATATTCAACATAAAGCACTAGCGCACGTTCATATTGTTGCTCAACGGTCGTGGGAATTGCGGGGGCAAATTTGTATCCTTTTAGCAAATCTATTGACCCACCCAATAAAACCAAGGCTAGAGACAAAACGATGAGACCCACTGCCGCAAACCGTTTCACTCTTGAACTGAAAAAATGGGAGTCACCTACTTGCGCGCCAACAAAATCAGGCGCCAGCTCATTTGGTAAGATAGGTGAATTCACGGCCTTTGGTGATATCAGCAGTTTGTATCCGCGCTTTGGGACCGTCGCAATAAACTGGGGATCGCGCGCATCGTCATCAAGGGCGTTACGGAGTTTGGAGACGCATCGTTGGAGTGCTTCGTCACCGACGATGACACCTTGCCAGACCTCTTCTATTAATTCATCCTTAGCGACAGTTTCCCCTGCACGACTTGCGAGATAAACTAGGAAGTCCATTACTTTGGGTTCCAAGCGTATCGAGATGTCGCCCTTATTGATACGAACCTCATCAGGCTCGATCAACCATTCTCCCACCATAAATTTTTTTTGTGTCGCAATACCAGTGCCATAGGTCATGGATAGAAGGTTACGATAACAAAATGAGGAGGAAAAGAAAAAAATAAGGTTTTGATCAGGGCCAATTGGGGAGAATTGCGTTCAAAAATGTCTCGCACAACGAGCAAAGTTAACCCAACTTATAAAATTCAATATCGCAACAGACTTTATCACTATCCGCCACGCCACGGTTTTGGTGTCTAGGTAGAATCTAACAGGAGACAGAAAATGAGAGTACTCTCACCCATACATATTGCAAAGTTTTCGCTCAGCCTGTTCTTTGGTTGGCTCTGCCTATCGGGTCTTGCCTTAGCCACTGAGTTTGGCAATTTGGGGCT
>BQJH01000094.1 GCA_021604605.1 Hyphococcus sp. | reverse complement strand
AATCAGGCTCGGATCGGCCTAGATCGGCGCGATTATGGGCGCCGCGTGACCAAATTGTAGGGTTTGAGGGCAGTTGCAGCGTTGGAACTCCCGCCGGTCTCCGCTAGGGTCCCCGGCAATTGGAGTAAGCGTCTTGTAAGTCTCATAAGACGCAAAAATAGGAGAATTCGTTTTGCGCAGTTTTTTAATGATGACAGTGGGCGCCGCCGCGATGGCCGCGACCGCATGTGGCGGGTCAGCTTCGGGCGAGTCTGGCACAGCTTCCGCCGAGCAGGAAACAATGAGTGTCGGAGAGCGCAAATCAAAAGCCGAAGAAAAAGTTGAATTTGTCGCGCATGCTACTGACCAGATGGCGGCATCAAAGAAATTCCTGAAACAAAAAGCAGCCCTTGATGGCGTGAAGAAAACCAAGAGCGGATTGCTTTATGAAGTGCTGGAAGAAGGACCGGAGAGCGGTGTGACGCCGGTATCAACGGACCTTGTTATCGTCCATTATGTTGGCACCCTGAAAGATGGTGTTGAGTTTGATTCCTCGCGTGCGCGCGGCGCGGCGGCGACATTCCGTTTGAACCAGGTTATTCCCGGTTGGACTGAGGGCATCCAGCTCATGAGCGAAGGCGATCGCTATCGCTTTTTCATCCCGCCTGAGCTTGCCTATGGCGAGCAGGGAACACCCGGTGGGCCAATTGGATCGAACGAAGCGCTAATTTTTGATGTGGAGCTAATAAAAGTGCAAAACCCGGAAAAGAACCTTGCGAAGGCGAATGAATTCCTCGCTGAAAACGCCAAAAAAGAAGGCGTAAAACAAACCACGTCGGGCCTTCAATATGAAGTCATCACCGAAGGCAAGGCGGACGGCGCGAGCCCTGCGGCAACCGATAAAGTCAAAGTTCACTATCAGGGCACCTTGCTCAATGGGACAGAGTTTGATTCTTCATATCGGCGCGGCGAACCGATTGAGTTTCCGCTTAACCGTGTGATTCCCGGCTGGACAGAAGGCGTTCAACTAATGAGTGAAGGCGACAAATATCGTTTCTTCATTCCGCCGGCTCTCGGCTATGGCGAAGGCGGCACGCCCGGCGGCCCGATCGGTCCGAACGAAGCGTTGGTATTTGAAGTCGAGTTGATCGAAGTCAAATAATCCCTTTTCGATATGTTTTTCAAAACCCTCTTCTGGAAACAGGAGAGGGTTTTTTGTTGCAATGATGCAAATGCGTTTGTTTAGTTTTCGTTTACCATGTTTCCTTAATGAGTTTTCCCGCTGACAAAGGGTCAGCGGTTAAGGGGATAATCCTAAATGAGAAAAACGACCAAAGCCGCAAAACCGGCGGCAAAAAGAAAAGCCGCCACAAAGAAAAAAGTAACGGCGCGCAAAGCATCAACAACAAAGGCAAAGCCAGCAGCAAAAAGAAAAACGGCTGTTAAGGCGAAAGCCAAGACCGCAGTGAAAAAACGCACGGTCAAGGCAAAAGCCGCTAAGAAAACAAAACTGAAAGTGGCCAAGGCGCCAGCTAAAAAACGGGCGTCTAAAAAGTCACCTGTGAAAAAGACAACAGTGAAGAAAACGGCTGCGAAAAAAACGGCAGTACGTAAGAGCGCAGTAAAAAAAGCTGTTGCGAAGAAACCTGTTGCCAAAAGAACAGCGGCGAAAAAACCAACGGCAAAGCGCCGGACAGTCGCTCGTCGTAAAGCGGCCTAATCTACGCTTGTTGCATTCAAAATGCCCCGGCTGACCGCCGGGGCATTTTTTTGCCTCTTTTTTGCCTCTGGCGTGCAGATCCACTCCGCTCATCCCGGACTTGATCCGGGATCCAGCAAACGCATGGTGACGCGCGCAGCGCGACCTTCTTTGATGAGGTGGATTCCCGCTTTCGCGGGAATGAGCGGGCGGTGGGTATTCAATCTCATCACCCGGCCTTTCCGGCGCCCGCATACTTTTTGCGCGAGGCTCTCATCACACCGGTCATCCCGTGCGCTGCGCGGCATGCAGTGACGCGTTGCAGACACGGGATCTGTTAGAGTTGTGCGGTGAGCGATCCCAGACCAGCGATGCAACATTAATGTTGCACCGCATCTGGGATGACGGAGGGCGCCGCTTTCTCATCAAATTGGTCCGCGTCGTTGTTGATTTAGTCACGTTCTTTGCCTATATTTGCCAGGCCTCGGGAGAGGATTTCTCCTCCCCCTCGGCTCTGGTTAAAGCTTCAGGCGGATTTTGAGTTGCACCTCGATCCGCCTTTTTGCTTTTCCAAAGAGAAGCTTCAGTTTTAAAAACATCTGCTATCTCCCGGTTAACGAGTGGTTCCGCCTCTCTCAAATCAGTTCTTGCAAATCATATAAAGATATCTTTATATGTGTGAAAATCTATTCGGATGAGCAAGATGAATGACCTTTTTCCTGGCCGGCAGGCCCGTATCGAAACCCTGAAATCAGCGCTTGAACAGCGGATTTTGATCCTCGACGGCGCCGCAGGAACGTTCATTCAAGGCTATGAGCTTGATGAGGCCGGTTATCGCGGGGACCGCTTTGCCGATTGGTCTGAAGAGATCAAAGGCAATAACGACATCCTCATTCTCTCGCGCCCTGAGATCATCACCGAGATGCACCAGGCCTATCTCGATGCGGGCGCCGATATTATCGAGACCAATACGTTTTCCGCGACCACCATCGCGCAAGCTGATTACGCGATGGAAGATCTTGCCTATGAGCTGAATGTTGAAGGCGCCCGGTTGGCGCGCGAGGCTGCCGATGCGGTTTCAACACCGGATCGTCCGCGTTTTGTTGCGGGCGCTATTGGTCCAACAAACCGCACCGCCTCAATCTCTCCTGATGTCAACGATCCCGGGAAGCGCAATGTTGATTTTGATACGCTTGCAAAAACTTATGCGGACGGGGCGCGCGGACTGATAGAAGGCGGCGCAGATTTCATTTTAATCGAGACGATTTTTGATACGCTAAACGCCAAAGCGGCGATCTATGGGGTCAAAGAGTTATTTGATGAGTTGGGCTTTGAAATTCCGATCGCTTTGTCCGTGACGATTACGGATCAGTCCGGGCGCACGCTATCCGGTCAGACAACTGAGGCGTTCTGGAATGCGGTGCGCCACGCCAAGCCGCTTTTTGTTGGCGTTAATTGCGCGCTCGGGCCTGATTTGATGCGGCCCTACGTGGCCGAATTATCGCGCATCGCAAATTGCTATGTTTCCGCTTATCCCAATGCTGGCTTGCCGAATGCTTTTGGCGAATATGATGAAACGCCGGAAATGATGACGATGCATTTGCGCGAATGGGCAGAGAGCGGTCTCTTGAATGTTGTCGGCGGGTGCTGCGGCACGACGCCAGCGCACATCAAAGCCTATGCGGACAATATCAGCACAATAGCGCCGCGAAAGATTGCCAAGCCAGAAACCGCCATGCGCCTTTCCGGTTTGGAAGCGTTTGCGCTCGCTGGCTGAAAGATATGAGAAGTCACAATAAAGCCTGGCAATGGGTGACTTCTTTGCCGGTTTTGTGTTTGCCTGCAGCCTGCTCAATATCTTATTTTGCCGATAAACAACTGGCGCGCGGTAAAGTTTCATGACTAAGTGGGTTTCATGACGAAGCGGCTGCGCATTGGCGCAACAATCACGATCAAAAAGATACGGCAAAATGACAATTGATATTTCAAAGCAGGTTGACTGGATTTCCCGCCTTGTCGCCTTTGACACAACGTCGTCGAAATCAAACCTCGATCTGATTTCTGACGTGGAAACTTATCTTCATAGTCATGACGTTGAAACTTTTCGGGTCGCGAATGATGATGAGACCAAATCCAATCTCTACGCGATTGTCGGTCCAAAAGTCGAAGGGGGCGTCGTTCTCTCCGGGCATACGGATGTGGTGCCGATTGATGGGCAGGACTGGGACACAGACCCCTGGACTGTCGTTGAAAAGGGCGGCAAATTATTTGGCCGGGGCGTTGCGGACATGAAAAGTTTTTCCGCCATCGGGCTTTCACTTGTGCCGGAAATGCTGGCGGCCAATATGAAACGGCCTGTGATCTTTGCGCTATCTTATGACGAGGAAATCGGGTGCCTTGGCGCGCCGCGCATGATCGAAAAGATTGCCGAACATGTACCGGCGCCAGCGGCGGTGATTGTCGGCGAACCGACCAATATGAAAGTGATTGACGGGCATAAAGGGATTGCCGCCTTCCGCGTCACGGTCACAGGGTTCACAACCCATTCCAGCCAAACGGACCGTGGTGTATCTGCGGTCGAGGCGGCGGCGAAACTCATCACCAAGATCACAGAAATGCGCGAGCGTCGGGCGCAGGCGGCAGATCCCGGCTCGCCGTTCGCTCCGCCTTATTCGACCATGACGGTGAATGTCGCCCATGGCGGGACGCAATTGAACATCATGGCGGCGGAAGCGACTTTTGATTGGGATTTGAGAATTGTTCCCGGCGATTCCCAAGCGGATATTATTGAAGAGTTCACAGATTTTGCGCGGGGCATAGAAGCTGAAATGCGGGCAAAAGCGCCGGGATGCAGCATCAAGATGCATCAGATGACGAATGCGCCATCGCTGGCGCCTTCAACGGACAACCCTGCGGCCGATCTGGCCAAAGCCATAACCGGCCATAACAGCACGGATGTTGTCGCTTATGCGGCAGAGGCCGGCCAGTTTCAGGAAGCCGGTTTTTCCACCATTATTTGCGGCCCCGGTTCTATTGACCAGGCGCATCAGGCCAATGAGTTTATTACCCTGGAACAGGTCAGCGCCGGAACTGATTTTATCCGTCGCCTGATTGGACGACTTGCTCTATAAAGCCTCCAAATTTTTGGAGAAGTGCAAATGTCATCCATGGAAGCTGCTGGCCTTTGGGTCGGTTTAAACATCCTTTTACTGATTTTTTTGAGTGCGCGTGTCGGTCAGGCGCGAACAATGTTCAAAATCAACATCGGGGATGGCGATCACCCGGAAATGACCAAGGCCATTCGCACGCAAGGCAATTATATCGAATATGCGCCAGCGGCTATTGGCGGGCTGATTACACTGGCCCTGCTGGGCGCCCATCCAGTTGTCATTCACGGCCTTGGGGCGGTGTTCTTTTTGGGCCGCATCGCTCATTTGCTTGGTCTTGGTATGAACAAGTGGGGGCAGGGCCGAATGGTCGGAACAATATTAACGATGGTTACTCTTTTGGTAACGGCGCTGGCGCTTTTCTATTTCAGCTTCACATAAGTAAGAGGTTGTTAAGAGACGTAAGCGGAACGTGTCTCTAGGCCAGTATTTTCGCGGGTCTTTACGGTGTGTTTACAATGTCCTGTGAGGTTTCGTGCAACAAGTGCTGTTGCGCGAAGGGATGTTACCTGTGAAAAAAGTTACACAATGCCGGGCATGTGGGTCAAAAACCTTAACACCTGCATTTTCAATTCCGATTGGCGCGTCGCGGCCGTTTTCCAAATCAACTGGTAAGCATAGAGATGATTATTTTCTGTGCGATCCATCGCGCCATGCGCGCGCCTGCGGATTGTTGCAGTCCGCTGTAAAAGGCGCGCAGCCAGAGGCGATCCCGTCAGGGCGTCATAGTTCCAACCGCGAGCAATTGCGCGCGGCGGCGACAGAAGCATTGGAAATGATTTCCGGGCGTGATTGTGCGGCTCTCGATGTCGGGTGTAATGATGGCGCGCTCTTGTCATATTATCCGCGTTGGGTTGATCGCTATGGCGTTGATCCCAGTGATCTTGTCGATGAGATTGGCGAATGGGCATGGACGGCGAAAGCGACGTTCCCTTCTCAAGACCTTGATAATGCCTTTGGTGAGAAAAAATTCGACATCGTCACGGCGATTTCTGTCATTGAACATATAGACGATCCGCGCGCCTTTTTGACGTCCGTGAAAGAGCGTTTGACGGAAGACGGCGTCTTCGTTCTTGAAACGCTTTATTCTCCGGCTGTTCTCACGCGCAACGCCATTGACGTTCTGCAGACAAATGTCTCAGCGGTTTATTCTCTGGGCGTTCTGGAATGGCTCGTGCGTGAAGCGGATATGAAGATTTTCAAAGGATCGCTGACATCGAAAGATGGCGGTTCTATTCGCTTGTTTATTACCCATAAAGAAAACAACGAATTTGATTTTGAACCCTGGTTCGAACGGATGGCGACTTTATGGGACGAAGAAAACGCCCTCGCCATGCGCGCGTTGCAACCCTATCAGTCATTTGAGCGACGCGTGGAAGATGTGCGCGAGGCGTTTGTCGCGATCCTTGAAGATATGGCGTCACGCGGTGAATGTGCGCACATTCTTGGCGCGGATGCACAAACCGAAGCGCTGTTGCGGTGGGCGGGTCCTGCCGGAAAAATTATTACAGCGGCGGTAGACACAGCCGAAGCGCGCGATAGTGAGCGCCTTGGCGCCAAAGGCCCACGGATTATTTCCGAAACGGAAAGCCGCGCCGCAGAGCCGGATTATCTGATCGCGCCCGCACGGTATAAGCGTGAGTTGATGGATCGATGGCGCGAGACGATTTTGTTGGGCGCTCAGATGATCTTTGTGACGCCGACGCCGCATATCGTGACGGCGAGCAACTTTGCCGGTGAATATGGCAAGGTCATCGCGGGCGGTGACGGCGCGGCTGGCGCCGAAAGCCTGCGCACAATTCTGGCCGCTGCTGGCGGGCCACGGCTGGTCTCTGAAAATACCAAACGCGCCAAGTCAGCCTGAGAAGGAATAGGCGTTTAAGTTGAGATAAACCGGCGCGTTGTTCCTTCCAGGACAACGGCGGTCAACATACCGGACCAACACGCGCCGGTATCAACGTCGATCCGCCATCCCTTATCCATTGGTTTTTTAACGGGCTGGTGACCGTGAACAATTGTTTGTTCAAGTCGCTTGTCTTCAGGTGTGTTGTGAAACCGCTTCCTGATCCAGATCAGATCTTCCTCGGTTTGATCGTCTAAAGCCACATCCGGCCGAACACCGGCGTGAACGAACAGATAATCACCAGCAAGGTGGGTCAGCGTAAGGGCATTCAAAAATTCGATATGCGTATCAGGCATTTTTTCCCTCAGCGCCGCGCCTAACGCCTTATTGCTGCGTCCAGCGATGTCGCGAATGTCGTAGCTTTGCAAAGTCTCCTGACCGCCCCAGTCGAGCCAATGCATCATGTCTTCCGGGTGCTCCAGAAAATCCAGCATCAGGGCTTCGTGGTTGCCCTTGAGAAATATTGTGCAGGGGCGCTGTTCTTTTAATGCGATCAAGCGATCCAGCACACCCTTGCTGTCGGGTCCGCGGTCAACATAGTCGCCGAGAAAAATGATGCGCGTATTGTTGTGACCGCTTGCATCTGCCTCAATCTTGTCCAGCAACTTATCAAGTTCATCTGCACAGCCATGAACATCGCCAATCGCATAAAGCCTCTCCCCTTCAGGCGCTTGGGCGCCTGACGGTTGTTTCTTGAACAATGTTTTAAACATTGAGGCGGGCATGGGGGCAGGGGGCTCCGGTATCAGGTTTTGTCAATAGCTTTTGCCGTCAGGTTTCAACATTAGAGCATCGCGCAAAAAGTGTGCAACGGTTTTTGCCTTTCGCGATGCGGTTATGTAAGGCCTATAGCAAAATTCAATGATTCATCATTATTGCATTTTGCTATAGCGCCATTATCGCGCCACGATCATCGGGTCATGAGCGTCTATCGAACAAGCATTAACCGCACTATTATATAAGTGTTTGCGATAGGGCGTATAGGGGCGCTTATAGGGGGAGAGCGAATGGAAACTGAATTTATGAAAGTGAATCAATAGGACGCCCATGATCTCATCATTGTTGTTTTGGGCGCGGCTTTTGTTTGCAGCCTTGTTTGTCCTGATTACCTATTTAACGCTGACGCCCAACCCGGATGATGTTGCGGCGGGGTTTGACCTAGCGCGGTTGATTGCCGGGTTTTTGTTTGGCGAACCGGATTATGGGGACAAGGTTGCTCACTTTGCCGCCTATGGTGCGCTTGGGGCCATGGCGTATTGGGCGCAAATTTTTACAGCAGGGCGTCGATGGCTGACACCGGTTTGTCTTGGGTTCTATGGCGCGCTTTTAGAGGGCGCGCAGGGGATTGGCGGGGTGCGAAGTCTTGAATTGCTGGATGCAATGGCAAATGGCTTAGGCGCGGTTACCGGTTTTATTTTCGCGATGGTGTTTAGCCATATGCTTCAGCGGTTCCGCAATTAACAGCAGCGGTCATTCAGACAATGATGACCGCTGTGTTATTGAATATGGGGGCGGCGGCTGTAGCGGCGCTTATGCGAGCGATGCATAAGTATAAGCCGCCGGTGACAATGCAATCGCGATGATTGAAACTGTCGTCAGTAAAGTGATTAATCGGGTCATGTTCGTTTTCCTCTCTCCTATGATGAGGAGATAAGTCCGGCTTTGTGTTTTTAAAAGGGCGGCGGCGCGCAGTTCGCCGCACGCCGGAAACGCTTTGGCGAATGACATTTTCGTAAAAACATTTCACCGCAATTTAGTGGCGGTTGAGCGTGGCATTTGATTGGGGCGGCTAATGTGAGGGCGCCGGTCGTGGCGCTTTTCCAAGGCAACCGCGTTAACTTTTGCGGGCTCGTGACATGGGCTCGTGACATGGGCTGGCGACATGGAGTGGCATCGGTTGGGCTTGCCTTGATTAGGCGAATGCGTCCATTCAAAAACAGAAATCACGGAGGGTCTGATGGAGAGTTTACTGGCGCTAGATAACTGGTTCACCCTGTTGATGTTGATTATGCTGCAGGCGGTCCTCGGCTTCGACAATCTTCTTTATATCTCTATCGAAGCGGGCAAAACGCCTGCGAACCGCCAACAATTTGTCAGGCGGATGGGCATCGGCCTCGCGATCCTGTTTCGACTGGTGTTGATGTTTGTTGTTCTCGGCTTGATTACGAGCCTCACGCAACCCCTGTTTGACATTGCCTGGGTTGGCGTCTTTGAGGCGTCATTTACGTTTCATGCGCTGGTCTCGATCCTTGGCGGCGGCTTTATCATGTATACGGCGATCAAGGAGATCATGCATTTGCTTGCGGTTGACCATGTTGAAAACATCGGTGACACGCGCAAAAAATCCGTCACCAGCGCGATCTTGCTGATCGTCTTTATGAACCTGATTTTCTCATTTGATTCCCTGTTGTCCGCGATTGCCTTGACCCATGTTGTCTGGGTGATCGCGACCGCAATTATCATCAGCGGCATCATGATGATGGTGCTGGCGGATCAGGTCTCGGCCTTCTTGCAGAAAAACCGTATGTTTGAAGTGATTGGTTTGTTCATTCTGTTTATCGTTGGCATTTTGCTGATCACAGAAGGCGGGCATCTGGCGCATATGGAGCTTTTCACGTTTAAAGTTGAAGCAATGTCCAAGGCGAGCTTCTACTTTGTCATCTTCGTGATGGTGATTGTGTCAGTCGTGCAGACCCGATATCGCAACAAGCTGGAAGCCTTGCGGGCAAAAGAACATGAGACTGCCGCCGGGCATTAGTCGGCGGCAGTGCAGTCGAGTTGGAAATTGTAGCGAGTTCGGCGGTCTATTCCATCGGTCGGAAGATCAACGTCAGCACAACGCCGATAATGCCGAGTACGCCCCAGAGCGGCAGGCCCATGATGGTGCCAAGCGCTTGAGAGACGCCGCCGGGTGAGTTCTCTGCGATGCCTGTCCCATCGATGCCAACCAGCATCAAAATATCTGCGGTGGAGCGCATCACAGGCTCTCCGCTTTCCAGCGAGGCGACCCCATCCGCCCCCAAAAGCGCAACTGCCAGCGCCACCAATACCCATGCAATAAATCGAAACGCAGCCATGTCGGCCCCCTCAAAATCGTTAACGCGAAACAGCCGACAAGATAGCCCGCCTTGGCTGCGCCTGCAATTGCCTGGCCTCATGCAGGGTAAAGGCGGCTTTTTTGGTTAATGGCGGCCTTGCGCCGGGCTGGGCCGACGCTATAGTC